>CAIRBI010000152.1 GCA_903876785.1 uncultured Gammaproteobacteria bacterium | reverse complement strand
GATCTGCAGGGCGCGCTTGGCCATGTGCTGGCCACGTATCTCGCTTAGATCATGCAGCTTCACAGAGGCATCGGGTATCAGCAGGGGTGGTTTGAAGCGACAAGGGTTGAGGCCATTGCCAGCAAGCAGGTGTTTGCACAGGTCCAGCAGCGTGGCGGCGCCGAAGGCCTTCACGCCACGCACGAGTGAGGCTTCGTCGCTGTTGACGGCCGGCAGGATCAGCACTCGCCCGCTGTCTCGGGCAGCAAGGACTGCGGGCAATACGCCGTGTACGGAGCGCACCGATCCGGTCAGGGCCAGCTCCCCCAGAATCTCGTAGTTGGCCAGCCGCTCGACGGGGATCTGTCCCGAGGCGGCGAGGATACTGATGGCAATGGCGAGGTCAAAGCGGCCGCCGCTCTTGGGAAGGTCGGCGGGCGCCAGATTGATGGTGATGCGCCGCGTAGGGAATTCGAGGTTGGCGTTGAGGATCGCACTGCGCACCCGCTCGCGGCTCTCCCGCACGGCAGCCTCGGGGAGGCCGACGATGGCGAGACTGGGCAAGCCATTGGAGATGTGCGTCTCCACGGTTACCAGAGGGGCTTCAATACCGATGTTGGCGCGAGTGTGGACGATCGCCAGCGACATATTTCCATCCTTGGAATTTATTCATGGGCTGCTTCAACTAATAGTTCAGGATCTCACGGAATGCAAGGTGGCGACGTCTTTCAGGTCAGCGCACGGCTTTTGGCGAGAATCGACTGGATGTGGCGGTCGACGAAATCTTCCTGCCCCAGCAGCTTCTTGAGATTGTCGAAGGTGACCGGTTTACTGAAGAAGTAGCCCTGCACCTGATCGCATTTGTTCAAGCACAGGAACTCCACCTGCTCGGCCGTCTCGGCCCCTTCGGCGATCACCTGCATGCTCAGGCTGTGGGCAAGGTTGATGATGGCTTTCACGATGGTGGCGTCATCTTCGTTGGTGGTGACGCTGCTGACAAAGGAGCGGTCTATTTTTAGAATTGAAATAGGCAGACGCTGGATGTGGGCAAAGGAGGAGTAACCGGTACCGAAGTCATCCAGCGAGATGTCGATGCCCAGCTCATTGAGTTTGCGCAGGCTTTGATCGACGGCCTGCCCCTCGATCATCATCGTGGTTTCGGTTAATTCGAACTCCAGACGTCCTGCCGTGATGCCCTGCTTGCTGAGGATATTGGCCACTGTCTGCACGAAGTTCTTGTCCTGAAACTGCTTGAAGGAGACGTTGACGGCCAGCTGCACGTCATGGTGTCCCTTGGTGGCCAGTTCGTTCAGATCCTTGCAGGCGTGGTGAATGATCCAGTAGCCCAGCGGCACGATCAGGCCACTCTCTTCCGCCACTGCGATGAAGTGGCCTGGGGCCAGCAGCCCGCGCGTCGGGTGCCGCCAGCGCACCAGACACTCGGCACCCACAATCCGGTTCTGCTTGATATCGATGCGCGGTTGATAGTGCAGCTCGAATTCCTCGCTGCGGATACCCCGGCGGATCTCGGCCTCCAGCTTGAGGATCGTCTGAGCAGCATCGGTCATGTCCGTGGTGTAGAACTGATAGTTGCAGCCTTTCTCACGCTTGGCGATGCGCATGGCCATATCGGCATTGGCGAGCATGGCATCGACGGTCACGTCGGTTTCCTTGTTCAGCGCAATGCCCATGCTGACGTTCATGCGAATGGCGTGCTGCGCCACCGGAAACGGTCTCGACATGGATTGGATGATGCGCTCGATGCTGACACGGCACTCGGATTCTGCCGAGCCCATCACGTTCTGAAAGACTACAGCGAACTCATTGCCGCCAATACGGGCGACCCCCTGATGCACGGAAAGGCACGAGCGGATGCGCTCTGCAATCAGCTGAATCAGCGCGTCACCGGCGCCTTGCCCATAGGAAGCATTCACTTTTTTGAACTGGTCGACGTCGACAAGCAGCAGACCAACGGATTCGGGAGTCTCGGCATTGGCGAGAATGCGCGCCAGTTGCTCACGGAAGTCCTGACGGTTGCTCAGCCCTGTCAGCGGGTCCGCTGTCGGAAGCTCTGTCGGCTGAGGATCGACGCTTTTGCGGGCGAAGCGGCGGATGGCGCGCTGCAGCACCTTGGAGTTCAGACCCGCGCGCAGCAGAATGTCGGATTCACCACGGCGGGCAGCCTGTTGATCGATGTGGGCCGGCGCCTCTTCGACCAGCATGACGATCGGCACATTCGCCTGCTGACGCCCAAGCTCGGTGAGAATGTCGCGGGCGATGTGCGGATCGGAGACTGAGCCCCAGATAATCAGCTGAAATCGACTGACGGCCGTCGACTCCAGAACGGAAACATCCGCCTGGCACCAGGACAACTGGTAAACCTCTCCCTGCATGCCTTTCAGCAGGTCGCCGACCAACCTGAATTCGGCATCCTGTTCAGCGATCAGCAGTATTCGCACTGCGCGACTCCATGATAGATACAACTCGGTTAGAGTTATCGGCATGACTTTCCGCTTTCTGCAGCGCTTGCTCGTATATAATTGCCGCCGCCAACCTCGACATGTGAATCCCTGCGTGAACAAACTCAATCCCCGCCAGCTTGAAGCGGTCAAGTACATCAGTTCTCCCTTGCTCGTGCTGGCCGGTGCAGGCAGCGGCAAGACCAGCGTGATAACGCAGAAGATCAGCTATCTGATCAACCAGTGCGGCTATCCCGCCCACAAGATTGCAGCGGTGACCTTCACCAACAAGGCGGCGCGCGAAATGAAGGAGCGGGTGGGCAAGCTCGCCCGCGAGCGCGAGGGTTCCACCAACACGCGCGGCCTGACGATCTCGACCTTTCACCATCTCGGCCTGACCATCATTCGCAAGGAGCATGCACGGCTTGGATTCAAGTCCGGCTTTTCGATATTCGACAGTCAGGACAGCCTGTCCCTGTTGAAGAGCCTGCTGCACAAGGAAGGCGAGCTGGCTGACGACCAGATCAAGAGCATTCAAGGCACCATCTCCCGCTGGAAGAATCAGCTGGTGATGCCCGAGCAGGCAATCCAGACAGCCACTGAGACCGAAGAAGTCTTCGCTGCGCGCGTCTACGCCCAATACCAGCGCCACCTCAGCGCCTTCAATGCGGTGGACTTCGACGACCTGATCCTGCTGCCCGTGATGCTGTTCCAGACCCACTCCGACGTCCTGGAGCGTTGGCAGAATCGCATTCACTATCTGCTGGTGGACGAGTATCAGGACACCAACACCGGTCAGTATCTGCTGGTGAAACTGCTCGTCGGCCCTCGCTCCGGACTCACCGTGGTGGGCGACGACGACCAGTCGATCTACTCCTGGCGTGGCGCGCGACCAGAGAACATGGTGCAGCTGGAGAAGGATTACCCGAACCTCAAACTGATCAAGCTGGAGCAGAATTACCGCTCCAACAACAACATCCTCACCGCCGCCAACACGCTGATCGCCAACAACCCTCACCTCTACGAGAAGAAGCTCTGGAGTCAGCTGGGAGTGGGTGATCAGATCCGGGTAATCACCTCTCCGAATCAGGACGCGGAGGTGGAGCGTATCGCCACCGAGATCCTCGCCTTGTGCATAAACCAGCGCCTGCATTTCAAGGATTTTGCGGTGCTCTATCGCGGCAACCACCAGGCCAAGGCGCTGGAGATTCAGCTGCAGGCCAATCAGATCCCCTATCAGATTACCGGCGGCACTTCGTTCTTCTCGCGTGGCGAGATCAAGGACGTCATGGCTTATCTGCGCCTGCTGGTGAACCCGGACGATGACAATGCGTTCCTGCGAGCGATCAACACGCCGCGCCGCAAGATCGGTCCGTCCATTCTCGAAGGCCTTGCCAACTATGCGGGCGAGCGCAAGATCAGCCTACTCAGTGCCTGCGGAGAGATCGGGCTCGGCCAGTTCCTCCCCGACAACAAGCGCGAGCGCGTCGTGAAATTTGCGGAGTGGATGTCCGGCATCAGCGAGCAGTCACAGCGCGGCGACAGCATTGCCGCGATTCAGGAGATGATCCGTGACATGGATTACGAAGGCTGGCTGCATCAGACCAGCCCCTCGCAGAACGCTGCCGAGCGCGCTGTCGCCAACGTCGGTACGCTCATTGAACAGCTGCAGAAGAGCCTGACCAAGGCCGAGGAAGAGGGCGACGAGGAGACTGATATCGAGAGCGCCATCAACAAGCTGATTCTGCGCGACCTGCTGGAGCGTCAAGAGGAGGATGTCATCAACAACCAGGTGCAGCTGATGACGCTGCATGCCGCCAAGGGTCTGGAGTTTCCCTACGTCTTCATCATGGGCATGGAAGAGGAGTTGCTGCCGCATCGCAACAGCATCGAGAGCGATGATATCGAAGAGGAGCGGCGCCTGGCCTATGTCGGCATCACTCGCGCGCAAAAGGGCCTGACCTTCACGCTGGCTCGCAAACGCAAACAATTCGGAGAGACTGTCACCACAACCCCGAGCCGCTTCCTCGACGAACTACCGCAGGATCTACTGGACTGGGAAGGGCGCGGCAATGCCACACCCGAGCAGAAACACGAGAAGGGCGCTGCCGCATTGGCGGGCCTGAAGAATCTGTTTGGCGGCTTCTAACCTTTGGCTTTTGTGGGAGCGGGCCAGCCCGCGATAGGTCCTGCGCGAAAACTATCGCGGGCTGGCCCGCTCCCACAAAAAGCACAGGCAAAAAAAAGGGCCCATGAGGGCCCTTTCTTCATGCTTCAATGCAATTACTTGCTGCTGTCGACCATGTACTGAATGATTGCTTTCAGATCGTCGTCAGTACAGGTGAAGCACAGGCCTTTCGGAGGCATGGCATTAACACCTTTGATTGCGCTGGCCAGCAGTCCATCAATGCCTTTTTCAACACGTGGAGCCCAATCAGCTGCCGTGCCTACTTTCGGAGCGCCAGCTGCACCGCTGCTGTGACAGGCGAAGCAGTTTTGCATGTAAGCAGTCTCTACGACGAAACCGTCTGACAAGGCTGCGAGTTGCATGAGGTCTTGTTTGCCTGCGTCTGCAGACACGGAGCCAGCCAACACGGCCAGAGCAGAAACCACACCAATTTGTGCTGCACGAGATTTAAACATTCTTGAAAAATTCACCACGTCTTACTCCTCATTAACTGTTGCCAGTACTTAACTTGACCATTACGAAAGTAGTGTATGCGTTACATCCTTAACCAGTAATGAATAACCTTACTGAGCCTGTCCTGAAATGTACTCGACCAGCGCCGTCATGTTTTCATCGGTGCAAGTCATGCACATTCCTTTCGCAGGCATGGCGTTGATGCCAGTGATTGAGTTCTTCACCACTGTCTCGAAGCCTTTGGCAGCGATTCTGCCTGACCAGGCATCCGCATCACCAAACTTGGGCGCGCCAGCCATGCCGGTCGCGTGACACATTGCACAGTTCTGCGTGTAAACCTGTTCGGCACTGAACTCGCCAGTGGCCGCAGCGACCTGCGCGGCGGGTGCTGCACCGCCGCTGGCACATGCCTGGCCAGCCAGGCAGACTTCGCCGATCGGCTTTAGACGCTCGGCGATCTGTTGATCCAGGGACTGCGCCGCCAGAGAACCTGCGAACAAGACGCTCAAAACCAGCAGGCTGAGCTTAACAAAACGGAAGCGGATAACACTGTTGAAAACTGCCACTCTAAGATCCTCTTGAATTGACCAACCTGAAACAGATGCCTGGACTGCAACCCGAGACTCGCAGGCGCGAATAAAAACCGTCGGATGAGCAAATTCCGCTTTCCTGGACGTTGGTGGTTGCGAGGTGCGCGGCATTATAGCGGTAATTCACGCTGGCTGGAACTAGACTTCTCGCGCAGAACAACATTCAAGGAG
>CAIRBI010000151.1 GCA_903876785.1 uncultured Gammaproteobacteria bacterium | reverse complement strand
TGTACGTGCATGCGTGTGCATGTAGCAGCATACATTTATACATGTGGCTACCTGTAGCCAGCTAAATGTAGTACCTAGCAGCCATGTATTACACAGTACGCGCCATGCGCCATGCCACGGTAGGATTTCCCCCCTGCATACCGGTAATTTACTGTTTTCGTCTTGAATTTGGAGACGAGGTGTCCGCATCGTCGGGCACGCGCTGCAGAATGCGATTCAGAACGGAAGGGACAAGCCTGTAGGAGTGACCGAACACGAAGCGGTGTGTGTCCGCGGGCGCAGAAGAAGACGATGAAGATGATGCCGATTGACGCTCGGATCGTCGCGGGCCCCCCTCATGCACGAACTCGGGTTCACTGAGAACGTCCCGTATGTCCTCGATAAAAACAGGAAACACCTTACTGGTCAACGTGAATCTACTGGAGCCCGATTGAACAGGTTCAAACTTCCGCACCTCAACGACGTGATCGCCAGGCATGAGAGTACCCATGTATTCGCTCTCGTACTGGCTGTCGATTGTGTACTTCGTTTTCGTGACCACGCCTAGCATGAAGACCTCCGACTCGAATGTCAGCTCGACGGCTATGAATTGACCCAACGTTACGCCAGCCGAAAGCCTTTCCCCCTGATCTTGCAGTGCAGAGCGAGTCTGCCTCGCCCCTGCACTGATCTGTTCCCGAATCTCCACCCGTTCTGTGACACCGCAAACTTCCGCGTTCGCACAATTAGCGAGTGCATGACAGCGATAGCTGTTAATGACACACCGGCAACGGGGACGGCAGCCACAGCCATGTTGACAACGTGAAATGCTGACATCGCCTGGTTGGTGTACCGGCCATCGTGTCGCTCGTAAAGGGTTCTGTAAAACATTTGAAGTGATTCAATAATGGCGGACGTGACTTCGTTGGAAACAGCCGAAGGGGAGGTCAGACGTTGATGTACAGCCTCAGCGAGTTGTTGTTGCTTCAAAGTGTCACCAGGGTACGCCAACTCAATTTGAGATACCCAGTCGGCAGCATGGGTGCGCAACGACTTGTCCGAATTGAAGCCCAGACCGACGATCGCCTGAATCGCAGGCCGGTGAGCGGAGAGCTCCTTCGTGTCTGCGCACTTGGCCAGGAGTTTCTGAGCTTCACGGTACAAGCGCTCCACATCGCGCAATGACTTTTCGAGAGTAACCGCCTTCTCCTCAGCGGAACGTTTCGCCAGCGTTACATCCATGACCAAAGGCAAAACGGCGGAGGTGTTCATTGCCGTTAGCTTCATTATTTTGTTTGTTATCGTCGTCGCTTCTGATCGTGCGAAAGCCCTACCGAGAGGGGACAGGACGAACGAGTCCATAATAACAGGTACATCAGGCAACATGGTTACCTGGGGCAAATATTTCGCATAAGAGCACAACCAATCAGGCAAGGGCGGGACTGGAACACGCACCTCCTTCGCGGCAGGGGCAACATGACGCGACCCGGTCCTCCAGTCTCGCAGAGGTTCTTGTTCATCGGAAAATTTTAGTTCACCAGCCTCGAGTTTGCGCTTTGATCGACTTTGAGCACTGGCCGCTGCGTCTCCGTGTTCAGCGCCAAGCTCCAGTATGTCAGTGGCCACGGATTGGTCAACTACTGCATCTTGAGCGATTAAAAAACATTAAAGGAAAGCAAGACTGCATTCTGTGAACATCGTACCAGTTTTTCCGCGAAGACATTTAACCCGCAAATTGTAGTGCTGTTGATCGTCAATCAAACAAGAAGAGCACCACGACTCCCTGGGGAAATTTGGCTTCCGGTCGCACCGCACGATGGGCATTTTCTTTTGCGCTCCCGAAGCTCACGTGGCTGAAAAACGACGCTGGTCGAGTGCACGACTGGGCTCTGGCCTGTTCAGCCACGTGGCAACTTACACCGCTCGTGCCCGTCCACCGCTCCGCGCAATCTCGCCGCTCGCCATCCCGAAAGTAAAAAACCGGCCCAGCAATGGCAGTAACGGAACTATTTGGTAGGTAGATGCACCTTTGGAAATGATAGTTGCGTGCGCCGAAGGCGTCCTCGGACCACACAATATTTGGCATCGAATGGCGTGTTTTTCGAGCATAACTTTCGAACCAGGACACGGGATTCCAAATTTCTTTTTCCGAAAAAGGCGGGGCACCGTGCCCCGACACTTTGCCGCAAATAATTTGGAATCCCGAGCTCTGTGTGGACTTTTATGTGCAAAAAGGTGAAAACATGGCATTTGCCATACCTTTAGCTCCCAGTCGGTC
>CAIRBI010000150.1 GCA_903876785.1 uncultured Gammaproteobacteria bacterium | reverse complement strand
GGCCAGTGCTGCACAGCGGCGCCACCTCAGCGACGACGCGCTGCTGGTACACATCAAGGCGATCCATGCCGAGACGCGTGGCGCCTACGGCTGGCCGCGGACCTGGAAGGAACTGCTGGGCAGGGGTATCCGCGTGGGCAAGGAGCGTGTGCAAAAGCTCATGCAGCGCCATGGCATCCGGGCCAAGGGCAAGCGTCGCTTCAAGGTCACCACCGACAGCAAGCATGAGTTGCCGATCGCACCGAACCTGCTTGATCGGCAGTTCGATGTGGCCGAGCCAGACAAGGTTTGGGCAGGCGACATCACGTACATCGCGACCGACGAGGGCTGGTTGTTCCTGGCCGTGGTGATCGACCTGTTCAGCCGTCAGGTGATCGGCTGGAGCCTGCGCCAGGACATGGCCAGAGACATCGCCATCGACGCGCTGCGCATGGCTTGGTTCAAGCGACATCCGAGCAAAAAGGCAGGGCTGATCTTCCATAGCGACAGAGGTAGCCAATACGCCAGCAAGGACTTCCGCGACGCGCTGACCGAGTACGGCATCACTGCTTCGATGAGCCGTCGCGCCAACTGCTGGGACAACGCCTGTAGCGAGACGCTGTTCGGGTCATTGAAGGTCGAGCGCCTACATGGCCAGCGCTTCAAGACCAGGCGCCAGGCCATGGATGAGGTCATCGCCTGGATGCTCTGGTACAACCGCTCCCGACTGCATTCGACGCTGGGCTATGTCAGCCCGATGCGGTTTGAAGAAAACTGGCGGCCCGATCAACCCCGGCAAGCTAGCGCATGACAGCGGCTATGGGATACGGAATCCAGGGGCAAGGTCAGAACAGCCAAGACTTCACGCCGGTCTTGGTAATCTGGAGGGTCAGTCCGCCCCCGTCCCCATGGAGCCCGGGAGTGGCCTTTTTCTCGACTGCTTTCGCCGTGAGCTTGCCCATCAGTTAGTCCTCGACTATCAAAGCGACTATCAAATCATCGTCGGATTCAGCTGGAATAGTCAAGACCGCATCGGACAGGAATGAAGGTTAAGTTGTTGTCACGTAAAGAAATAATGGACACCGTTGGACGGCATGGAACAGCGGGAGGGCGGCCGTCCGCTCCGCCAAGCGATGCAACAAGAAATCCCCGTAACTCAGTGAGTCACGGGGATTTTTTTCGTTCGCATGAGCGGGCAGTTGTCTGGCGGCGTCAGGGCGGTGTTGATCGCGGAAGGCGTGAGACGCTGTGTTTCCGGATCTGGCAGGCTGTCTGGCACCTTTGTGCCGCTCGATAGACGCTGCGGGCTTGAACGAACTCGCCCGTGTGCAACCGTCGACTCGCGTCCCTGTCTGGCGGTAGCGGTGGAGACTCCCTCCATAATGAGCCGTATCAATAGCGCGCCAGAACGGTCAAGGGTGGGGCGCTCAGTCTGAGCAGTGAAGAAATGACCTGTTGCGCTTGTTCTGGGTCGATAATAAATTTATATATACTGAGGCTACATTTGGCGTTGGCTGGCATTGGCTGTTTTGCGGTTGAAATTGCTTGCTGCGGAAAATGATATCAGGCCATGACATTGGATATAAATTCTCCAAATAGTATTTCCACACTTTGGGCGAGTCAT
>CAIRBI010000149.1 GCA_903876785.1 uncultured Gammaproteobacteria bacterium | reverse complement strand
GTACCGACATACAAACTGACATTACTGCAAAGGCACGTCGTGTCGACATGACAACTCCCTTTATGGCGGTCATCGGAATTGGTAGTGACTTGATACGTCAGCGAATCATAACACTGCTTGAATGGCGCGCAGCTGACGACGTTGATCAGAGAGACTCAGAAGGTCAGCTGACTCTGCAGGTAGAAGTAATGGGTCTGCGACGCCATCTTCGCCCCGCCCACCCGCTCCGCGAACCCCGACCAGTCGACCCACGCAAAACCACTCTCCAGCGTCAGGTTGCCTGGCAAGACGTCCCCATGCAGACGCGCTTCCCATTGCTGACCAAGCCTCTTGCCGGAATTGCCACCGCGATCGCGCAGCCCGGAACCAACCCAGACATCCTTGGCTTCCGCCAGCCTGAAGTCGCGGTGCGCCAGCATCAGGCGCACCCCGGTGCGGGGTGTCGCAGTGACGCGATAGCCGGCGCTCATGATGTTGGAGCGTGCGAAGGTGCCAAAGGTGCTCGTTGGCCCGAAGTCAAAGCGACGATCACCATACAGCGTGTCGAAGCGCTCGTTGCGGCCATCGAAGGGATCCTCGTCACCCGAAGCCTGATCGAACTGCAGTTGCAGCCGCGGAGACCACGGCGCCGCGAAGCTGTAGCCCACCTCGGCATGCAGGAACGTGGCGCGATGATCGAGATCGCGGACGTCCGAGACCACCGCACTGCCCCGGGAAGTGCCGTGCTGCAGCATGGCCTCGACATCGAAGTCGAGTTGCTGCGCGGAAGCGGGCCGATACAGGCGCGTGCCCAGCGTGGTGAGATGACGGTCGGTGCCTTGCAGTGCGCGCTTGTCTTCTTCTATGAAGCGCACCGCGGAGAATTCGCTACGCAAACCGGCGATCAGATCCGGCACTTCCACCAGTGCGCCAAACAGTCGGATGGCATGGTTGTCACGATCGCGCTCCGTGCGATTGTCCAGCAGACTGTCTAGGTCGCCCGGCAGGCTTTGCACTGGTCGTAACGCGAAGGCCTGCCAGCGCTGTCCGCCATCCAAACTCAGCGCCGAGTGCACGCCATTGAAACTCACCGGCGCCGTGTTGTAGGCGCTGCGGGCGATCAGCCGGCGGCTACCCAGATCGAAGGTCTGCCGCCCGATCTTCACATCCAGGGTGCTGCCCTCCTGCACGAGATCGCTGAAGCGCATGTTTGCATAGAGCTGCTGCACATTGGCGGTATTGACGATGCCGCTGCTCAGCGGCGAGCCTTCATCGGCCAGTGTCTGCCGTGAATCGAGCAGCTCGAAAACCAGCGCCGCCGTTCCGTGCCGGACCTCACCTGCCGCGATGCTGCGCACCACCAGCAGCTGATCGCTGCTGCCCAGACGCCCGCTGCGGAATTGGCCGTCGAGGGTCTCCAGACGCGCCAGCTGGGAGAACTGCAGGCGGAATTGATCGGTCGACTCTACAAGGCGCCAGGGCTCTGCGTTTTGCGCGTGGGAGAGGGTGGCCAGAAGTGTCAGCAACGGCAGGAACAAGTGCATTAGGCGCATCGGAGGTTTTCCTGAACAGAGGGCTTGAGGGTTTTTCACATCGAATTTGGATTGCGAGCATATTCCCAATCAACTCTATCGGCAATTGGCCGCGGTTCCTTCACTTGAAACTGGCTGCTAGTATGGCCGACATGCCAATCCAGACCATTCAATTGAAGACCACAGAACCCCACCCATGAACTCAAACGACATCCAGCTGGGCGACGCGCTCGGCTACGAGACTTCAGACCGGCGCATCGACATCCTTCGACGCATTGGTGAAGTTGGCTCGATCTCCGAGGCCGCACGTGGCGCAGGAATGAGCTACAAGGGTGCCTGGCAAGCCATCGAGGCGCTGAGTAACCTCGCGGGTGCGCCGCTGGTGGAGAAGGTCGTTGGCGGTGTGGGCGGCGGCGGGGCGCAACTGACCAGCACCGGTCAGCGCCTGCTGCGTGCAGCGCAGTTGATGCATGCCGCCAGAAAATCCGTCCTCTCTAGCCTGGATGCCGAGGGCAATCCCGTGCCCGGGATCGCAGGGCTCGGCTTCGTGACCAGTATGCGCAACCAGTTTCCCTGTACTGTCGACTCTGTGAGTGAGCATGGCGCCTCCGTGAGAGTCGGGCTGGAACTGGCAAGTGGCGCGGTGATTTACTCCAGGATCACGCGTGAAAGTGCCGAACTGCTCGGGCTGAAACCAGGAGCAACGGTTCTCGCTCTGTTCAAAGCCACCGGCGTGAAAGTGGCTGCAAAAATTCCCGCGCGAGATGGCTACAACCTGTTGCTCGGCCAGGTGTCGCAAGTCGCCGCCTTTGCGGACGATCGCGAAATCGGCATGGCGTTATCCCCAGAATTGCGGCTCACCGGCTTTGCTGAACACGGCGCGCAATTGGCCGAGGGAGATGCCGCGATGGCGTCGATTGAGGAGTCCGGTGTGGTGATTGCGATTTCGGGTTGATCCCCTACCGAACTACGCAACCAGCAAAGAAGCGCCACTGACAATGGGAAGATGTTGGTTGCATTGGGTTTGTAGCAATTTATTAGTATTTATAGGGCTTTTTAGCTATACATGCCTATAAACCCCTTCCCCCCTGGGTGAGAGCTCGCATGGCGATATGGCTTCCACTGTTCCGTTATTTGATGAATTCATGCGGCGGGCGATCCCCCAATTTGAAGCTTATCAGCGGCTTCGATTCACTCTACGCCAGTATGCTCGCGCAGCCAGGCATCCAGTGCATTCTTTTCGAAGCTGCCTGTCTCCAGCGCGCCAATCACGAATTGCAGGGTAGATTCGACAGAAGCTTGGATGATCAGGCCATTGATGCGCAGGAACACATAGGTTGCCGCGAAGCCGACGCGCTTGTTGCCGTCAATGAAGCCGTGATTCATGGTGAGACTTTCCCAGAGTGCCGCCGCCTCTTCGATCAGATCTCCGTAATAGCCGGACTGTGGTCTGGCCAGTGCGGCTTCGATCAGCCCGGCATCGCGAACACCTGGCGCTCCTCCGAAACGTTCAAGCTGAGTCCGGTGCAAGATCAATACATCTTCCATGTCGAGATAGTAACGGGCGTCCATCGGCAGTCCTACTTGGCCAGCGCTTCGTAAAGCGGGCCGAAGCGTTCGATACTTTCCTCATGGTAGCGCTGGATCAACTCCTTCTTGGAGGCAGTGAGAAAGAGCCTGTCGTACTCAGCGCTGGACATCACGATCGCCACGTCGCGGCCATTCTTCTGAATGCGTACGGGGCCGCTGGCGGCCTCATCAAGCAGTTCGCCAAACCGATTCTTGGCATCGGTGGCTTGCATGGTTTTCATGGGGAATCTCCTCGAACGTCGTGCGCTGATTTGCCCGAAGAGCAAATTAGCTAAAATAGCTAACAGTGTCAATTCCGGGATATTCCTTACAGGCAATGAGGCTTCTCAAGCGATGTTGATCATAGGCACCAACAACATGAGCCGTCTGGATGTGTGCGTGGCGGTCTCTTCCAGTTTCCTGCTAAGCGCTTAAGAAGCCAGAGCCATCATTGTCCGGTTGATCGCCAGCATTCCGGCAAACTGGGATGCCGTGTGTGAAGAGGCGCAACTGAGTCAGGTCGACAAAGCCATGGTTAAGGAGAGGCAGTTTCTGAACCCGTGTGCGTTCTCCGGTGATTGGCAAGGCCTGCCTGCTTGAATTAAAACATCCCGTATCGTATTTCTGCTTAACCCCCCCCCGCGCGACATCAATCGACAGCATGCATAAAATTTATGTTGACTTCGATTCTCCTTGTGTTAATTTTTTAACATAATGTTAAAAAATTAACATAGCTCGGATACTCCACCTGAAAGAGAAGAGGAAAAAATGACCAGCACCCGAGAGTTGAGCCGTCGCGAACGACAAATCATGGACATCATCTATCGCATGAACGAGGCCACCGCCAAAGAAGTGATGGACGCGATTGAAGATGCCCCCAGTTATTCCTCCGTGCGCACATTGCTTGGCAAGCTCGTGGAGAAGGGGCATATCGCCCATCGGGAAAGCGGACTGAAATATGTCTATTACCCCCTGGTGGAACGGCAAGCGGCTTCCGTGAGTGCGCTTTCCAATGTCGTGAAAACATTCTTCAGTGATTCCACGTTCTTGGCTGTCAACTCGCTGCTGGATATGTCTGATGGCGATATATCCGATGAGGAACTGGAACGACTGAACAAACTCATTCAAGAAAAAAAGAAAAACAACAAGAAGGAATAAGGAGAGGAACATGGACATTGCACAAACTTCGCTGCTGTTGATGTTGCTGGATATGTTCTTCAAATCCACGTTGGTGATAGGGTTGATTCTGCTGCTCATTCGGGTAATCACCAAACGATCAAGCAGCAGTCACAAGCATCTGCTGTGGGTCAGTGGCGTTCTCTGTCTGGTTTTGTTGCCGTTGATCCCATTACTGCAGAAGGTAGTGCCGGGCGCACCCGACGACGCCGTGAAAGTCTTCAGCATCCGCGTGTTTGCCGATGCGGCGCAACTCTCTACAGAACTCAATACTCCTCAGTATGGATTCCTGTTGCTGCTGATACTGACAATGCCCACGATTTTCCTGTTTGCCCGTCTGTGTCTGTCCTTGCAAAAGGTGCTGCGCATCAGCAGGAGCGCCACAATTGTCGACAACAAAAACATCAATGCGTCGGTACACAGGATTCGTGAAGTTTTGCAGATTTCCCGCGAGGTTTCCATCAAAGAAAGTTCAGCAATCTCCTCGCCATTTTCATTTGGTCTTCTGCGTCCCTGCGTCATTCTGCCGGCAACCTATTCGCGCTGGAGCGACTCAGTGCTAGAGGATGTGCTCGTACACGAGTTGAGTCACATCAGGCGATTGGACTGGTTATCCATGCTGCTGTGTCAGGTTGTCCTGTGTATTTACTGGTTCAACCCACTCGTCTGGCTCGCAGTCAGAAAGGTAGATGAAGAAGCGGAGAACAGTTGTGATGCAGCGGTCATCCGCTGCGGAAAGAGCAACACCGAGTACGCGGAGAATTTGCTGTTGGTAGCCAGGGAATGCAGGAATCAGAAGAGACTGCTGGCACAAATGATGGTGGACAGAAAACTACTTTCTAATCGCATAACGACAATACTGGAGAACCCCATGATGAAAACCATAAGCAGAAAAATGATTGCACTGAGCGTTGCGCTGGCAGCAACGTTATTGGTCGGTCTTGGCAATGTGCAGTTGCTTGATGTGCAGGCGCAGGCATCCGATCAGGAAATGTTTCCGCTGAAAAAGGTCGTGCCTGTCTACCCCCGTCAGGCTGCGGAAGGGGAAGTTGAAGGTTGGGTGTGGGTGCGATTCGATGTGAACCCGGATGGCAGTGTCAGTGAGGATTCCATATCGGTGGTCGACTCCGTGCCTCCGGTGATCTTCGACAACTCTGCCAGAGCGGCAACCACGCGCTTTGAGTTCTCTCCGCGAGTGCGTAACGGGGCAGCAGTGGCCGTAGAGAATGTGGAGTATGTCTTCTTGTTCCAGCTTCGAGAGTACGAGGACCACCAGGCCTGGCTGGACTCCTTGCCTCACACACCTCCCTCGCAAAGCAATTGAAGCTTTGGATTGCTTTAGGAACTGTGAGTTGCTTTTGCAGCATGCCAGGGGGTATTGCCCGTGCTCATCAGCGACAATCAGGGCCAGCGCCGCTCGGAGCAAAAAGACCTTGGGCTTTTTGCGGAGTAAGGGCACCGCGGAGCGGCGCAGGTCCGTCGCTGATGAGCACGGGCAATACCCCGGGAGTCACATTGGGAGCCTTACCTGACTAGCGCGTCGTAAAGCGGGCCTATAAAGACCTCCTCTGCAATAGACAACGCCGCAATCGGTTCTTATCCTGTGTGAAGTCACCGAAGACGCCATTCCAATCCGCCCAGCAGGAGATTCCCATGCGCCACTCAGCCTTAGCACGAAAGTCCGGTTCCAATACGCTCAAAGCCGCCCTCTTGCTGGCTGGCGCAGGTTTGTGCAGTCTCGCCAGCGCCCAGACCGACTACAGCACTGTCCAGATTGTGCCGCATGCAGTAAGAGGTACCGTTCACTACCTGGAGGGAGCGGGCGGCAATATCGGCCTCTCCGTCGGGGCTGATGGCGTGGTGATGATCGACGACCAATTCGCCCCACTCACCGACAAGATCCTCGCCGCCATCCGCGCGCTGAACGACGGCGAGATTCGCTTCCTGATCAATACCCACATGCACGGCGACCACACCGGCGGCAACGAGAATCTGGGCCGTCAGGGCATCGTGATCCTTGCCAGGGACGAGGTGCGCGTACGCATGAGTGCCACACAGCCCGCGCTGGCGCTGCCGGTGCTGACCTTCGCCGACGACATTACCATCCACCTCAATGGCGAAGAGGTGATGGCCATTCCCGTGCCGCCGGCGCACACCGACGGCGACAGCCTGATTTATTTCACGACCTCCAATGTGCTGCACACGGGCGATTTCTTCCGCACCATCGGTTACCCCTACATCGACCTCAGCGCTGGCGGCACACTGCAGGGCACCATCGAGGCACTGGCCATGGTGATCGGCATGGCCGGCCCGGACACCATTATCATTCCGGGGCATGGGGTCCCTTCCACGCGTGAGGACGTCATGGCCTTCCGCGACATGATTCTGCAAGTGAGCGACACGATCAAACCGCTGGTGGAAAGCGGGATGACCTATGAACAGGTCGCCGCCGCCGACCCGACTGCAGCATGGGACGACAGCAAGGGTGATCCCGAACGTTTCCTGCGTGCGGTTTACGCAGAGCTGGGTGGAGAATGAAACCCGTCACCGAGATCATTCTGCATCATTATCCGCTGTCGCCTTTCGCCGAGAAGATTCGCACGATACTCGGCGCCAAGCAGCTGGCGTGGAAGTCGGTGATCATCCCGCGCGTCATGCCAAAACCCGATGTCGTGGCGCTGACCGGCGGCTATCGCAAGACGCCGATCCTGCAACTGGGGGCGAATATCATCTGTGATACAGCGCTCATCGCCCGCAAGCTCAACGCACTGGCACCGATGCCCGACCTCTACCCGGCAACTGCCGCCATGAGCGCACCGGCAGTCGCCGCCTGGGCTGATTCGGTGCTGTTCAACTCGGCGGTTCCGCTGGTGTTTCTTCCCGAGGTGCTGGCACAGACTTTTGCGGGCCGCGAGGCCGAGATGCAGGCACTGGTCACCGACCGCGCCGCCATGCGCAAGGATTCATCCCTGCCGCGACTGCCTGCACACGAGGCCCGCAACACTTTCATGCTGAACCTTGGCAAGCTGGAGAAGGAACTGGCAATAGGCACCACTTATCTGTTTGGCAACTCGCCCTCCATCGCCGACTTTGCCGTGTATCACCCGTTATGGTTTATCGCAACCAAGCCGGTAGTGGGTGACATTTTCAAGAACTACCCGAATGTGCGTCGCTGGATGGCAGGCATTCAGGCACTGGGGCACGGCAAGAGCACGGAGATCAATGGCGCAGAG
>CAIRBI010000148.1 GCA_903876785.1 uncultured Gammaproteobacteria bacterium | reverse complement strand
GCGGATCCAGGGATAGGTCATCAGGTTGCGCAGGGAGTAGCCGACGGCCGCCTGCTCGCAGTGGTTGAAGGTGGCGTAGTCGTTGGGGTCGAGCGTATCCGGGTCGGCCAGGTTGGCCACCGGAGCGACGATGGACATCCAACGGGCGATGAAGGTGTCCTGCGGCAGGCGCTTGGAGTCCATCACCAGCGAGCGGATGCCACCACATCGGGAGTGGCCGAGCACGATGATCTCGGGCACTTCCAGCACGGTGATGGCGAATTCCAGTGCGGCGCTGGTGCCATGGTAAGAACCTTCGATCTCGTAGGGTGGCACCAGATTGGCGACGTTGCGGATGACGAACAGTTCACCCGGCGCGGTATCGAATATCAGGGCGGGCTCCATACGGGCATCACAGCAGGTAATCAGCACATGATTGGGGCGTTGCTGATCCGCCAGTTGCCGTAGTTTTTCTCTGTTTTCGGCGAAGTAGCCGTCCTTGAAGCGCTGATAACCAGCGAGAAGTTTGTCGCTCATAATTTGCTACCCAATGCTGTGTGTTGCTTGAAGCTGTGGGAGCGAGCCTGCTCGCGATCAGTTTACTCGCGATAAAGTTGCTCGCGGGCAGGCAATCGCTGGCAGGACATCGCGGGCAGGCCCGCTCCCACAGGGTTGTTGTTATTCCGGCAGGATGCGGATGATGCCATCACCCTCGGTGGCGACATAGATATAGCCATCCGGGCCCTGCTTGATGTTGCGCACGCGGCCGATGCCGGGAAACACATTCTCGCTGGCCACCACGTTGTTGCCGTCCAGCACCAGATGGACGATGTAGCGGAATTTCAGTGAACCCACCAGAAGGTGCCCTTTGAGGTCCGGTCCGTAATTGTCACTGGTGATGAAGGCCATTCCGGACGGCGCGATCGAAGGATCCCAGTAGAAGATGGGTTGTTCGATGCCTTCGCGGCTGGTCGCGACCGCCAGAGGTTGACCGTTGTAGTCGATGCCGTAGCCGATGATCGGCCAGCCGTAGTTCTTGCCCGGCTGGATGATGTTGATCTCGTCACCGCCCATCGGGCCATGTTCGTGTTCCCACACTTGACCCGTGGTCGGGTGCAGTGTCAGTCCCTGCGGGTTGCGGTGGCCATGGGAGTACACGGCTGTCTTGGCGCCGGGGGTGTTGACGAAGGGATTGTCGGCCGGGATGCGGCCGTCGTCGTGCAGGCGGTAGATCTTGCCGCCGTCGCGGTCCAGCTGCTGGGCGTTATCGAAGTGGGCACCGCGCTCGCCGATGGAGAAGAACAGGTAGCCGTCGTTATCGAAAACGATGCGGCTGCCATAGTGCGCCCCGCGTTCGGTGTTGCCTTCGCCCTTGTAGAGCACCTGCTGCTCGACCAGGCTGTCACCCTGCAGTTTGGCGCGCATGATCGCCGTGTGGCTGCCGCTGCCGCCACCTTCCCTGCTGGAGTAGGTCATGTAGATCCAGCCGTTGTTGGCATAGTCCGGATGCAGCGCGATGTCGAGCAGACCGCCCTGGCCGTTCACATGCACTTCCGGTACGCCGCCCAACGGAGCGCTCAGCGTGCCTTCATGAACACGGTAAAGCTGGCCGCCACGATTAGTGACCAGCATGTCGCCGTCGGGCAGCCAGGTCATGCCCCAGGGCACGTCGATGCCTTCCACGACCTTCTCGGTGCGAAAGCCGGGTTGATTCTGGGCGATGGCGGTGAAGGGGATGGCGACAGTCAGCAGTAGAGCAGTCAGACAGCTCGTCAGTATTCTCATGATCAATTCCTGGGTTTATCGGGTATATATGCCGATGGGCATTGTATCCAAAGCCGTCTGGGCTGGCAGCAACAAACTTGCGTGCCTCTTGCCCCTCCTCTGTGCCTCTG
>CAIRBI010000147.1 GCA_903876785.1 uncultured Gammaproteobacteria bacterium | reverse complement strand
GACTGGACACTGCTGCAGTAAGCGCCAAATCCCCATGAGCGAAATTCTGACACTCGAGTCTCCCGCCAAGCTGAACCTGTTCCTGCACATCACAGGACGCAGACCCGATGGCTATCACGAACTGCAGACGATCTTTCAGATTATTGACTACTGCGACCGACTGCACTTCGAGAGTAATGACAGCGGCATCCTCACCCTGCAATGCGACATTCCCGAGCTGAGCGGCGACGACAACCTTATCCTGCGAGCCGCCCGCGCCCTGCGTGACAAGAGTGGCTGCAGCATGGGAGCTGATGTCACGCTGGAGAAAAATATTCCGATGGGGGCCGGGCTTGGAGGCGGCAGTTCCAACGCGGCAACAACACTGCTGGCATTGAATCGACTTTGGAAAGCGGGCCTCAGTACCGAAGAACTCTGCGCTCTTGGTGTGCGCCTGGGCGCGGACGTGCCGCTCTTTGTAAAAGGGCAATCCGCCTGGGCTGAGGGTATCGGCGAAGTACTCACCCCGATTGATTTGGAGCAGAAATTTTATCTGGTAGTGACACCCGATTGTCATGTTTCCACGAAAGACATTTTTTCCAATCAGCAATTGACACGGAACACGACTGCCATCAAAATGGCCGCCTTTCTGGCTGGGCAGACCAGAAATGACTGTGAAAACATCGTCCGCGAGCTCTATCCGCTGGTGGACGAGGCACTGAAATGGCTCAATCAACACGTTGATGCCAGGATGACAGGAACCGGTGCCAGTGTGTTCGCAGGGTTTGATTCGGAAGAAGAAGCACGCGTATTGCTGCAGCAACTACCGAAAGGTTGGCGAAGTTTTGTCGCTCGCGGCCTGCAACAAAGCAGTACAATCTGACCCGGCATGCAAGCATGCTTTTGCACAAGTTATTGGGGTGTCGCCAAGTTGGTAAGGCACAAGGTTTTGATCCTTGCATGCGTTGGTTCGAGTCCAGCCACCCCAGCCATTTTGAGTACGTCCTTCGGGACGGGTTTACATCAGTCTGATCCCTCTTCAAAGCCATACTGACAATCGGATCGCCTATCTTAAGCCTGACTAGAAAAAACCTCAGAACTTATTCGAAACAGCCGTCTACAGGGTTAGAGCTCATGGCAAACAATTTGATGGTGTTCACCGGCAATGCGAACCCCGCGCTGGCAGACAAAATCGCCAAACACATCGGAATTCCCCTCGGCGAGGCAACCATCGGGAAATTCAGCGATGGCGAAGTCACTGTCGAGATCATGGAAAATGTGCGCGGCAAGGATGTGTTCATCATCCAGCCTACCTGCGCGCCCACCAACGACAGCCTGATGGAACTGATGCTGATGGCCGATGCCCTGCACCGCGCCTCAGCCAACCGCATTACCGCCGTTATCCCCTATTTTGGCTATGCCCGTCAGGATCGCCGTGTTCGTTCGGCCCGTGTCGCTATCAGCGCCAAGGTAGTCGCCGACATGATCGTTGCTGTCGGAGTGAACCGCGTGCTGACCGTCGACCTCCACGCCGAACAGATCCAGGGCTTTTTCAGCATTCCCGTGGATAACGTCTACGGCTCGCCCCTGCTGACTGAAGACATCGAGAGAATGCACTACGAGAATCTGATCGTGGTGTCGCCGGACGTCGGTGGTGTTGTCCGCGCCCGCGCTGTCGCCAAACATCTGAACGTCGACCTCGCCATCATCGACAAGCGTCGCCCGCAGGCGAATGACGCTCAGGTCATGCACATCATCGGGGAAGTGGAAGGCCGCACCTGCCTGATCGTTGACGATATGGTCGACACTGCCGGCACTCTCTGCAAAGCAGCCACTGCTCTGAAAGAGCACGGCGCGATGAAAGTAGTCGCCTATTGCACACATCCGGTGCTGTCCGGCAGTGCCTTGAAGAATATCAAGGAATCAGAGCTCGACTCACTGGTGGTCACGGACACGATCCCCCTGAGCGATGAATTTGCCAAATGCTCCAAAGTCCGTCAGCTCAGCATGGCCAAACTGCTGGCTGAATCCATACGACGAGTGAGCAACGAAGAATCCATCAGCGCGATGTTTGACAACACCTGATTTGGTGTGGCATTGCGCTGAGGCTGCAACTGGCGCCCGACCTGGCCTGTTGCAAAGACGAAAGATCCGCAGCGAACCATGACGATCCTTGCAAGAGGAACGCAGTGGCTTGCTGTCCGATCTTTTTTAACACCATGTACGGTTGGTCGCAAACCGTGCGTGGTATGACGATGTTGAGAAACATCACAGAACTGGAGAAACAGCATGTCCAACGAATTTGAACTTATTGTCACAGTCAGGACGGATCTGGGGAAAGGTGCGAGCCGCCGCCTGCGCCGTCTGGCCGACCTCGTCCCAGCCATCATTTATGGCGAAGGCAAGGCGCCCGTCAACATCACTATCCCGCACAAGGATATCCTGAAGGCAGTGTCCAACGAGGCCTTCTTCTCGCACATCATCACCTTGAATGTGGATGGGAAGAAAGAGCAAGGCTTGATCAAAGCACTGCAACGTCATCCAGCCAAGCCGCGCATCATGCATGCCGACTTCCAGCGCGTCAGCGCTGACAACGCGATCAGCGTTGCGGTACCACTGCACTTCATCAATGAAGACAAGTGCAGGGGCGTCAAGATTGGCGGGGGCAGCATCATCAAGGCTCTGAACGAGCTGCAGATCAGCTGTCTGCCAAAGGATCTGCCTGAGTTCATCGAAGTCGATATGGCTGATCTGGGTGTGGGCGAAGCAATCCACATTTCTCAGGTCAAACTGCCGAAAGGCGTCAGCAGTGTGGACCTGGCTCATGGTCACGATGCCGACAACGCAGTGGTCAGCGTCCTGGCTCCGCGTGGCGCTCCTGGCGAAGCTGAAGCCAAGGCCTGATCCGGCACGATAGTTCTGCAACGCTGCGGACCATAGTCTATGCAAAGCAATGCGTTAAAG
>CAIRBI010000146.1 GCA_903876785.1 uncultured Gammaproteobacteria bacterium | reverse complement strand
TCGTCTTTGTCTACGACCTGGCGACCTTCGACAGCATCACGTCACACTACCATCCGACCGAGGGCTGGGGGCTGACCTATGATGGCAGCCAGCTGATCCTGAGCGACGGCAGCGCCGCGCTGCAGTTCATCGACCCGGAGAACTTTCAGGTACTGCGCAAGGTGGACGTAACGCTCGAAGGCCGCCCGGTCAACTCTCTGAACGAACTCGAGTACATAAACGGCGAGGTGTGGGCTAATGTCTGGCAGACCAATGAGATCGTGCGCATTGATCCGCAGAGCGGAGCCGTCACCGGTATCGTCGATCTGAGCGGCCTCGTCGATCAGACCCGCACCGGTGGCGACGGAGCCGTGCTCAACGGCATTGCCTGGGTTCCCGACACCGCGTCGGGGGCAGAGCCGGGTAGCGGGCAACTTTTGGTCACCGGCAAGCTGTGGGGCAACATCTTCGAGATTGAACTGGTGCCTCGCCAGTGAGTCGGGAGGCCTGAAGATGGAGTCCATGCCGTGATGCAATCCGTCCGCCGACCTCTGATGACGCTTGGTTTTGTTGTTCTGGTGCTGGGGCTGATCAGTGGCTGCGAAAGCATTGCCTATTACGGTCAGGCGGCGCAGGGCCAGATGTCGCTTTTACTCGCGCGTGAGTCTATCGCCGAACGCCTGTCACAACCCTCCATACCCAATGCCGAACGGCGCAAGTTGCAACTGGTGCTCGATGCCCGGGCGTTTGCGGAGCGGACGCTGTTGCTGGAGGCCGGTGACAGCTATCTCTCGTATGTCGAACTCGAACGTTCCTTCGTCCTCTGGAACGTGTTCGCTGCGCCCGAGTTCTCTACCTCCCCGGTGAACTGGTGCTACCCCATCGCCGGCTGCGTTTCTTATCGTGGTTACTTTGCAGAGAGTGCGGCCCAGCGCGCTGCCGAGCGCCTCGCCGAGGATGGCTTCGATGTGTACAGCGGCGGTGTAGATGCCTACTCCACCCTCGGCTGGTTTGCCGATCCGCTCACCAGCAGCGTGCTGCGCCGGTCGGAGCAGGGATTGGTCGGGTTGTTGTTTCATGAGCTTGCCCATCGGCGTGTCTACGTGCCGGGTGATACCACTTTCAATGAAAGCTTCGCGACTTTTGTCGAGCAGGAGGGACTGCGCCGCTGGTTGCAGGTCAATTCGCAGTCCGCTGCGCAGGAGGAAGTCTCGCAGCAGCTGGCATTGGCGGACTCGACGCAAGCGCAGTTTGTAGTGCTGGTGACCGGCTATCGCGATCGGCTTACCGCACTTTATGCTGAGTCGCTGGAACCGATGCAGATGCGCGCCCGCAAGGATGCAATCCGACAGGAGTTGCGCGACGAATACGCGGTTCTGCGAGAGCAGTGGGGCTATGCGGGTTATGACCGCTGGTTCGCGGGGCCTTTGAATAACGCGCAGCTATCCACCGTGGCGTCCTACAACGAGCTGGTGCCAGCATTTGCTGCCCTGCTGAAGGAGGTTGGCGGGGATCTGGAGCGGTTCTATGCGCGGGTGATGGCGTTGGCGGAGTTGCCGGAGGAGCAGAGGCAAGAGGTGCTGGAAAGTTTCTTGTAATTTTTTCCCGCTGCCTGTCCCTGCCTAACCGACCCGGTGGGAGCGAGCCTGCTCGCGACAGTGCTTGGCTACCACATCGAAAAAATCGCTTGCAGGCAAGCTCCCACAGCGGAGCGTGTCAAGGGGCCAGCTTGGCTTCCAGGCCGGTGACGAGGTCTTTGTAGAACTGCGAGGCAGGGTCGATGGCGGACGCCGCGCGGTACTGGACGAGCGCCTCGTCGAGGCGCTGCTCCTGTTCCAGCAGCCTGCCCAGCGTTCTGTGCATGAAGGCATCATTGGGCAGAACGCTGATAGCCTTCTCGTAAATGCGGATGGCTTCCGCCGTGCGTCCCGCGTTGGCGTAGGTATTGCCCATCACATGGATCTGCGAGGTGTTCTTCGCGTCATTTTCGATGGCGCGCAGGTCGATCTCGATAGCGTCATCGAAGCGCTGAGCGTCCCGCAACAATTGCCCCAGGGTGTTCAGCGACGCGATCAACCCTGCCGTCACCTCCTTTTGATGATCGATGAAGCGCGCCAGCATGGGGATGGCATCGTCAAACCGTTCCTGAAAATAGAAGATGTTGGCGAGCTGGCGATAGGAATCGGCGAAGGTCGGATCGGCTGTGATCGCGAGCTGATACTCGGCAATGGCCTCTTCGAAACGTTTCAGATTGTTGTAGGTATTGCCACGTCGGTAGTGCTTTTGACCCAGCTCAGGGTCGATCACGCCGCTGCTGCGTTCGACATTGAGATTGCCATAGCGGCTGCTACTGTCAGCGGCAGCGGAGCCGGGGTCCTGCGCAAGAGCGCCCGGCGCTCCGCTCAGAGCGCCAAGCATCATTCCGAGCGCGGCTGCCAGCCATCCGGATGTTCTGTTTCGCGCAAGCATTGACCCCATTTCCATTGACCCCATTTCCAATCCCTATTTCTGTCTGCACAACACCGTGCGCGACTATACCCGACGGTCCGGGCAACATCCAGACGATGACAGCAGGCCTGCGGCAGTGCGAGGTTCAATTTGACTGGCCAGGCGCCGCTCAGTCAACCAGCGTCACGGCGGCGGCGGAAGACCTTGCCGCCATGACCCTGCCAATGGAGACGGCATCGCGATAGCCGAGATTTCGCAGTTCCGTAACGCAGGCCTCGGCGCTCGCAGCAGGGACACTGGCGAGCAGGCCTCCAGCCGTCTGCGGGTCATAGAGCAGCTGCAGACGAGGCGTGGTGGTGATCAGCGAATGTGTGGCCAGAATGTTGCCGTGGAGAGCATTGTCTGCATGCAAAGAGCTGAGCAGGCCGCGCTCGATGCAGGTCAATGCTCCGTCCAGCACTGGCAATGCCGACAAGGACAGCGAGACGTGCGCGCCCTCTGGCTCGATCATTTCCCGCAGATGCCCGAGCAGCCCGAAACCGGTGATATCCGTGCAGGCGGTGGCGCCGTGCCGGACCAGTGTCTGCGCTGCCAGTTCATTGGACTGCTGCATGTGCTCCAGTGCGTTGCTGATCCAGCGTTGCCGCGCCTGCCAGCGCATGTCTGCCGCGAACAGCGTGCCGGTGCCCAGCGGTTTGCAGAGAATCAGCACGTCGCCCTCGCGCATGCCAGTCTTGCGCAGCAACTGGTCCGCCGGGGCGAAGCCGTTGATGCTGAGGCCGAAGCTCAGCTCCTGTGCCTCACTGGTGTGGCCGCCGATCAGCGCCGTGTCGTGGGCGTTCAGCACCTCAGTGCAGCCAGTCATGATCTCCAGCAGGCGGGCCTGCATGAGGTGCGGCGCAGCATAGGGGACGCTGACGATGGCCAGAGCCGAGTGCGCGGTGGCGCCCATGGCGTGAATGTCGCTCAGGCAATGAACGGTAGCGATGCGCGCGAACAGGTAAGGGTCATTGATGAAGGCTCGGAAGTGATCGACGGTCTGCAGCAGAACGCGGCGCTCGTCGATACGGATCATCGCGCAGTCTTCGGTGCTCAGATGCGTCGAGATGACATCAGCATGGGAGCAGGGATGCACCTGCTGCAGCACGCTCTGCAACATCGCGCTGCCGACCTTGCCCCCACACCCCGCACACCGCACCCCCCTGTGGGAGCGAGCCTCGCTCGCGATGCCTTTTTCGCTTCGTCTACGCAGCCCAGACGGCTCCTCCACCGGGCCCGGCAAATCCCGATACTTCGCCACAAAGCGCCGATCGATCCAATCTTTCCACACACCGACCCAGCGTCCTTGCCAGGACCATTGTCCGCGTGTGGCGATGGCGGTGCCGTTGCCGGTGTTCAGCAGGGCGAGGGCGTCGTGTTGCGGCGTGTACTTGCGCAGCGCCTTGCTCAGTGCATAACGACGCAGATTGTCAGCCAGCGGCATGCCTTGGCGCACGGCATAGACTCCGGAGCGCGGGCGTGGAAAGCCGTCGATGCTGGCAATGTCTCCCGCCGCGAAGACCTCGGGATGGCTGATGGACTGCAGGGTTTGGTTCACCCGGATGAAGCCTCTGGCGTCGAGAACGAGTCCTGTCTGCTGCAGCCATGCCGGTGCGGTGGCGCCGGTGGCAATGACAATGCTGTCGGCATGCAGGCGGCCTGAGGTTTCAGTATTGGTCTGCGCAGCGTCGCCCGCCGCCTCCCAGAGCAGCGTGTCACGCTCGATGGCCCTGACGCTGCGCTGCAGGTGCACCTTGATGCCTTTGCCACGCAGTGTCTGCATCGCCCGTGCCTGCGTCGCTGCATTGTGGCTCGTTACCAGGGAGCTGCTGCTGGTCAGCAGTACGATGCGGATCAGCGTGGTGGCATCAAGAGGTTTTCCTGCATGGGTTTCTGTGGAGGCTCGGGCATTGTTTAGCAGACGCGTCTGCATCGCGCACGCCAGCTCCACACTCGCCGGGCCTCCGCCGACCACGGCGAGGGTGTAGTGCCGCCCCTCTCTCAGCGCTGCCAACGCTTGCTGCTGAATGCCCTCCCAACGCTGCAGAAATTCCGGGATGGGTTTTACCGCCACGGCAAATTCATTGGCACCGGGCAGCGTGCCGGTTGCCGGACGCGAACCAATGTTGATCGACAGCATGTCGAAGCCGAGCGCCGGCCTGCCTGCGCAGTGCAGCTGCCGTGCTTCCAGATCGATGCGGTCGATGCTGGACTGAATCAGCCGCACTCCCGCCATCTGTGCCAGCGGCCGCAGATCGATGTAAAGATCATCCTCATCGCAGGTTCCCATGATGTAAGCGGGCAGGGCGCCGGAGTAGGGCGTATCGACGTCGCGGGTGACCAGCGTCACTTCGAGCCCAGGCACGGGTTTTTTTGCCAGTTCCATCAACACTGACAGATGGCTGTGACCGCCGCCGAGCAGGACGAGGCTCTTGGTCGCAGGTGCGGGGGAAGACTTTTGCATGTTCATGGAGTTCCGGGCAAAAATCAGCGGGAGGACTGGAAGCCGGTGAGAGTCATATCGCTCTAGCTATTCTTCTTGTGCAGAAATCAGGCCAGTGCTGGATGGGGCGGCATAGACCGCCTCGCCCGAAGGCGGGACCGGCACATCCGCCAGCAGGGAAGCGGCATGGGGATCATGCCGTCCCGGCAGTGGTTCAGAGTGAACGGATGGCGGGGCCGATGTAGAGTGCGCTTGGACGCATGATCTTGTTGTCCAGACGCGATTCGAGGAAGTGGGCCAGCCAGCCTACACTGCGAGCCATTGCAAAACCCGCAGTGAAGTAGGTCGCGGGGATGCCGATGGCCAGATTCACGGGGCCTTTGTAGAACTCGAGGTTCGCCCAGACTTCCTTGCCTTTCTTCTGCATCTCGGCGTTGAACTCCTTCTCGATCTCCTTGAGCGTCAGGAACACATTCTCGAAGTCGGTGCCCTGACAGAGCTTCTCTGCCATTGGTTTGAGGATAGCAGCGCGCGGATCGAGCTTGGTGTATTCGCGATGGCCCATGCCCATCAGGCGGCCCTTGTTGGCCAGCAGATCCACCACGTAGGCTCTGGCATTCGCCGGTGTACCGACCTTGATTGCCTCGTTCAGCGCGGCTTCATCAGCACCGCCATGCAGCGTGCCATACAGGGATCCGACAGCGGAAGAGAGCGCAGACTCCACAGGAG
Organism: uncultured Gammaproteobacteria bacterium; assembly: GCA_903876785.1. Taxonomy (GTDB): domain Bacteria; phylum Pseudomonadota; class Gammaproteobacteria; order Pseudomonadales; family Pseudohongiellaceae; genus UBA5078. The sequence goes on along the minus strand of CAIRBI010000146.1, from coordinate 1,591 downwards.
ACAGGGTACTGGCCGCGACGCGCAGAGTGAACGTACCGGCGTTGAAGCTGTGCTCCAGCTGCAGGATCTGCAGCATTTCCAGGCAGCGGATGTGCTCAGCGGATGCATCCTTGGCGTGGAACATGGAGAGGAAATTGTTGAGGTAGGGCTTGCTGGCGTTGAACACCGGCAACTTGTCATTCAGTTGCAGGCGACGGAAAGAAGCCAGCAGGGTCGGGATTTTGGCCACGACGGCCAGTCCGCGATACCCTTCCTTGTTGGTGAAGGGCAGTTCCTGCGGGCCCTTCGGTGTGGTATCGAGCACTGGGATGATGGACTGCAGCATGCGCATGGTATGCAGCTGGCGCGGCAGGGCCGCGAGAATGTTGAGTTCGCTGTCGCTCAGTGCGCCATTGGCTTGCAGGAATTTTTCCAGTTGCTGTTCCTGCTCCGCCGTTGCCAGTTCGCCGAACAGTACCAGCCAGACCACGCGGGTGAAGCTGAGGGTCACGAGTTGTTCAATGGTATAACCACGATAACTCAGACGGCCCAGATCGCCTTCAACATTACTGATGCTGGTCTGATCTGCGATGACGTCTTCGAGGCCTTTGGAAAATTGCACTGACATGATGTGTACCTTGCCTTGGATTTGTTCCTGGGATTTGCTTTTGAATTATTCCGGCAAACTGCCTTGCAGCGCAAGTAAATGCCACACGCAGATGAACTGATTTGGGACGTATTATAGAAATGGCAATTTTGAGGGTAAAATTAGCTCGGCTAATTGTGAGTTAAGGTATGCTAATGTCGGTGACCGCTATCGATTGCGGCCGGTGCGAGCAAGAACGGGAAAGCCCATGATGATATCGACCCACCTGGAGACCCACGAGATACGGGTGTTCAAGACAGTCTGCGATACCAGCGGATTCAAATCGGCCGCGGATCGACTCTATGTGACGCAGTCCGCCGTCAGCCAGGTGATTGCCAATCTGGAGCGCAAGCTCGGCACCTTGCTGATCGAGCGCGGCAAACCCATCACACTGACCGAGCCGGGGCAGCGCCTGCGGGAGTATGCGGAGCGGGTGCTGCTGGAAGAGCAGGATGTACTGACGGACATCGCCAACATTCGTCAGGGGGTAGCTTCGACGCTGCAGATCGCCATGAGCGGCAGTGTCAGCCAGCTGTTCGGCAATGAGTTGCTGGAAGACTACTGCGACAGTAATCCGCTTACCCGTCTGAAAGTGGACGTGATGCCCAGCCGCAAGATTATTCAGGGGGTTCTGGCCGATGCTCTGGAATTAGGCTTCGGCCCCTTCCAGAACCAGATGTCCAACATGCTGGAGACGGTGCCGCTGTTTCGGGAGTCACGCAAGCTGGTGATCAACCGCAGTCATCCGAAACTGGAACGTCTGCTGGACGATACCGAGAAGTATCTGCAGGAGATCCCGCTGATGGTCTCTCACCTCGAGGACCCCGATGTGCGTCCTGCAATCGAGAAACTGCGCCATGAGTTTGGCACTATCTGGGAGATCAGCAATCTTTCGATGCGCCTGAACATGGTCTCGAAAAACATCGGCATGTGCTACGTCGATGAGCGCGTGTTGCGCGCCAACAC
>CAIRBI010000145.1 GCA_903876785.1 uncultured Gammaproteobacteria bacterium | reverse complement strand
CAACAGCGCCGAGATCTGGACCATGAATGCCGATGGCAGCAACCAGCGTCAGCTCACCGATTCGGCGATGGTGTCCTGGGGCCCCTATTTCCATCCGAGCGGCGATTACATCATCTACTCCAGCAACGTGCTGGGGCACGCGAACTTCGAGTTGTTCATGGTCGACACGCTGGGTGAGCATCCGCCGGTGCGGGTGACCAACACCGAAGGCACGGACATCCTGCCGGTGTTCTCGCCGACCGGGGACACGATGGCGTGGAGCAGCACGCGCACGGTTGATGGCACCTCGCAGATCTTCATGGCCGACTGGAACCATGCGCGGGCGCTGGAGTTGCTGGGCCTGTAGAACATGTGAATTGTGTGGGAGCGGGCCTGCCCGCGATTTTTTTCGTGAGACTCGCAGAACGAATCGCGGGCAGGCCCGCTCCCACAGTTGGCGCAGTTGGCAGAAGGTTGAGCGTTGAAGGACAGGGCCATGAACAAACACACTCTCGCACTCGCAGCCACTCTGTTCTGGACCGCGTCCGCCCACGCGCAGCAGAATCTCCATCACGCATTGGAGGTCACTCTCGACCCGGCACAGAATTCCATCAGCGTGCAGGACACGCTGACCCTGCCTGCTACCTTGCCCACGCGCACTCCCGGCCAGCGCGAGTATGAGTTTCAGCTCAACGCCAACCTGATTCTCGACAGCCTGCAGGGCAGCAACTTCCGCATCGAGCCGCTGCAGAACGAGCCCGGCACCGCCGCTACGAACGCCAGCAGCGCCGCCGACGCCGGCCGCACCATCGCGCCCGCCAACCACTACCGTCTCCTGCTCAGCGACGACACCGCGCAGGTGTCGCTGAGCTACAGCGGCCACGTATACGCCGATACCGCGCAGCTGACGGCCGAATACGCGCAGAGCTTCTCTTCCACCACCGGCATCATCAGCGAGCGCGGCGTCTATCTCGACCACAGCAGTGTGTGGGTGCCAGACTTCGAGGCGGGGTTGATGAGCTTCACGATGGCGGTGGACTTTGTCGGAGCGGCCGAGGGCTGGACGGCGGTGAGCCAGGGTGACTCTCAAAGTGGTTCTCAGGCAGGTTCGCAGGACAGAGAAAATTTCTGGGTGAGCGCACAGCCGATGGAAGAGGTCTATCTGATCGCCGCCGACTTCACGACCTATCGCATGCCCTATCGTTCTTCTGTCGATGCGGCACAAGGCGGAGGTGAGGTCGAGATTCTCGCCTACCTGCGCAACCCCGATCCCAATCTGGCCACGCGCTATCTCGATGCGACGGAACGGTATCTGGCCCTTTACGAGCCGATGCTCGGCGCCTATCCCTTCAGCAAGTTCGCATTGGTCGAGAACTTCTGGGAGACCGGCTACGGCATGCCCTCGTTCACGCTGCTCGGCGAACAGATCATCCGTTTCCCCTTCATCCTCGAATCGTCGTATCCGCATGAGATTCTCCACAATTGGTGGGGCAACTCGGTGTACCCCGATTACGACACCGGCAACTGGAGCGAGGGGCTGACGGCCTATCTCGCCGACCACCTGTTTCAGGAAATGAATGCGGCAGGCGCCGAGTATCGCAAGGACATGCTCGGGCGCTATCGCAGCTTCGTCACCGATGCGGCGGATTT
>CAIRBI010000144.1 GCA_903876785.1 uncultured Gammaproteobacteria bacterium | reverse complement strand
GCCATGACTTGCCGCAGCGCCTCGGCATCGCGCCAGCGGCCGCCAAGCAGTCGCAGGAGAAACGCGACGGCAATGGCGACGATCAGCACGCAGAAAACGATCCATGATGCCTCCGGGCCAAAGTCCCATACCCGAATCACCAGATACTGAATCACCAGCATTATCCAGTGCAGTGCGGTAGAGGTGAGCATCACCCAGCGCGTGTCGCCCGCACCGCGCAATACTCCGCCGCAGACCTGAATGGTGGCGTCGGCCATGGTGTAGCAGGACAGCCCCACCATCATGAAGGCGGCCAGCAGCCGAATCTCCGAGAAATCCCCGGTCGGCGGACTGAACACATCCACCAGCGGAAAGCGGAACACGATGTAGATCAGGCCCAGCACCGCCGAGTAGCCAATGCCGATCACGAAACCTGCCGTGATGACCTCGTTGGCCTTCTCCATGTTGCGTGCGCCGACCGAGCGGCCAATCAGGCTGACGAGGCCGATGTTCAGCCCAATCATGGGGACGAAAGACAGCATGTCCCAGTTGAAGACGATGGCCGCCGCGGCGCCATGCACAACACCGTAAGATTGGAACATCAGCAGAAAGAGGTTGAAGGCGGCCACATTCAGGAACAGTTCAAGCCCGGAAGGCAATCCAAGACGCAGGTAGCGGCGGAGAATTGCAGGGTCCACGCGGAACGAGACCAGCACCTGAAACTTCTCGCGGTTGTGCCGGGCCAGGTAGAACACGCCGAACAAGACCAGCGAAAATAATGAGGAAATTACCGTGCTCCACCCGGCGCCCGCGATACCCATGGCCGGAAAACCAAGCTCCCCGAATGCCATTGCCCAGCACAACGGGACGTTCAAAAGCAGCCCTGCGACATCGCACACCATCACCACCCGGGTGCGCCCTATGCCAGCAAAATAGGAGGCCAGGCACGCTTTCAAGAGTGTAATGACTGCGCCAAACATCAGGATTCTATAATAGGTGCTTTCCAGCTCTACCACCTGCGGGTCGTGGTCCATGGCTGAGAAAATGCGAACGACGTAGAGCGCGATCAGCGTCAACAGGGGCAGGCAGAAGATGGACATCAGCAGGCCCTGCGTCACTACCCGCGAGCACCTGGCGAGCTCCCCGGCTCCCAGATACTGCGCGACCAGGGCGTTGGCGTACGAGATGACGCCAAGGAAAAAGCACACCGAGAAGAATGTCGCCACGCTGCCACCCAGCGCCGCCGCCATGTGCGCAGCGTCAATCTGCGACATGAAATAGCGGTCGGTGAATGTCATCACCGCAAACGCCCCCTGCGACACTACCATCGGCAGGGCGATGCCAAAGAGAGTGCGCAGCGTGGCGGTGTTGAAATGGAATCGGTATGACATGGGCGCTATCGGGATGACGGGGGAAGTGGGCGAGCATGGTACGGCATCGTGTGAGGCGAAACAATCGAAGGGCTTGCTGGTCCGGGACCGACATGGATTGTCCTCTGAAGTGGTTTACACTAGCCGACAATAAGAAGCCGAGTGGAAAAGAGCTGAATGAAACTGCAATGGATCGACCTGACCACCTTGGTGGTTTACCTCCTGTGCGTACTGTCGATAGGGATGTATTTTTCCCGCCGCAACAAATCTACCGAAGACTACTTCCTCGGTGGTCGGCAATTTGCCGGCTGGGTCATTGGTTTCAGCCTCGTTGGAACCTCCATCAGCAGCGTCACGTTTCTCGCTTATCCTGCGGATGCATTCAAAACGGCCTGGCTGCGTTATCTGCCGAACCTGATGTTGCCGCTCACGGCCATCATCGCGGTAACTGTATTCATCCCGATCTATCGCCGCTATTCGCTGACTACGGCCTATGAGTATCTGGAGTTGCGCTATGGTCCCGGCGTCAGAGTGTATGGCGCTATCACGTTTATCTTTGCGCAACTGGTGCGTATCAGCACCATTCTCTATCTGCTCTCGCTGTTGATTCAGGAGGTGAGCGGGCTGGACAGCATCTGGAGCGTCTTTATCGCCGGTGGCTTTGTGGCGATTTACACCACGATAGGTGGTATTGAAGCGGTGATCTGGACCGATGTGATGCAGACCATCGTGCTGGTGCTGGGGAGTGTCATCATGCTGGTGGTGATTGTGCAGCTGCTGCCCGGAGGCCTGGGTCAGATTTTTTCAGTGGCCCTTGAGCACGACAAATTGTCGTTCGCAGACTGGAGTCGGGGTGAGTCTATTCCTTTGGCCTGGAATCTCTCGCTTCTCAACAAGACCGGCACCATGATGCTGATTCTCGGATTGACTAACTGGCTCACGGAGTACGCCACCAATCAAAACGTCATACAGCGCTACGTCGCTGCCCGCAGCGAGCATGAGGCACGCAAGGCTGTATGGTTCTGCGTGCTCAGCAGCCTGCCGATCTGGGCTTTCTATATGTTTCTGGGCACTGCATTGTATGTCTTCTATGTGCAGTTCCCCTCGGTGGAAACCGCACAGATGCTGGATGGGACGCGCAAGGCGGAGGAGATATTACCCTGGTTCATCTTGCGTGAAATGCCGGTGGGACTCACTGGGATCGTGATCGCTGCCGCGCTCGCCGCCGCGATGTCGTCGCTGGACAGCAGCATCAACGCCATCTCCACGGTCGGCATCAACGACATCTATCGCCGCTTCCTGCGGCCCTCAGCCGGTGACAAGCACTACCTCAAGGTGGCATATGGCATCTCTGCGGTCAGCAGTATGCTGATGATCGCGGGGGCGATTTATATCCTGCGTGCTGAAACGCAGACGCTGCAGGACTACGGCACTATCCTGGTGTCTTTGTTTGGCGGAGGATTGCTGGGCTTGTTTGTGATCGCCTTCATCACCGATAAATGCGGTGGCCTCATTCCCTGGGTCGGAATCGCGGCCACTCTGCTATTTACGGGCTGGACCATCGCGGTCAGCAATGGCTGGCTGGATGTCACGCCCCCTTTCGATCTTTACTACACGACCATCATTACCAATGTGGTGATGGTCGCGGGTATTCTGCTGGCGTTGCTTGGCAGAAAGGTTTTGCGAAAAGCTGAATTGATGTCATCGTTCAGCGCGAACAATCATCCGGATGGGAATACTGAGAAATGAGCATTGAATCCATGCAGTGCCTGCTGCACTCCGCGCTGCGTGCGTTTCTCACGCTGCTTTTCGCGACCGCTGCGTTCGCGCAGGAGCCGCAGAACCTGACGATCATGGGCTCGACGGCGAGCTGGCCAACGGGTCGTGTGACGTTTGTGTCAGAGACCGATGTCGATGGTCTGCGTATCCGGCACACGCGTGTCGAAGATGCTGACTGTGGCGCCAGAGACTTTCTGGAAATCAACGGCCCGCTGGGGCCCGAAACGACCGCAGTCATCGAACCCTTTCTCAGTGCCATGCAACCCTGCGGAAGCAATCCCGCGCGCGGCACCGTGATCCTGAGCTCAGGCGGCGGCGCGATGGCTGATGGCTACGCGTTGGGAGAGCTGCTGACTCAATACGGTGTTGCCGCCGCACTGGTGCAGGGGCAGGTTTGCGCATCGGCATGTGTCGCGGCTTTTCTTGGGGGAAGTCCACGTTACATGCTGGAGAGCGCGTGGCTGGTACTGCAATCCCCTGTTCGACGTCCCGGCATCGGGATTGATTGTGAGAGCACGCAAGAGGTTACTGCACTGAAGGACTATTTTGTAGCGCGGCTCGGGAGTGAAAATGGGGGAGTGCTGTACGAGCGTGCCATGAGCAACTGCACTGCGGCCCGGGGCTGGACCATTCAAGCGCAGGATGGCGTTGAGCTGGGCATTGTCGAAGCTGACAACACGCCCTTCACGCTGCAGCTCGCGGATGGTTCGTTGAACTTCATGGCGGAGAACGCAACGAGGGCGGGAGTCATCACCACGACGTCAGGTCTTCAATATGAGGTTATCAGCCGCGGTGCGATTGCCATTGCACAAAGCCCAACGGCGTCCAGCAGGGTGACTGTGCATTACCACGGCACCTTCTTCGACGGCCGCGTGTTCGACAGCTCGGTGGAGCGTGGCCGATCCGCCGTGTTTCCTTTGAATCAGGTGATTCGCGGCTGGACTGAAGGTTTGCAACTGATGAAGCCGGGGGACAAGTTCCGCTTCTTCATTCCGCCGGAGCTTGCCTATGGCGAAGCCGGAAGGGGGCCAGTGCCCGCCAATACGCCACTCATCTTCGAGATCGAGCTGCTGGAGATTGGCGGGGCAAACTGAGCGTTTCAGGAGCTGCCGAGCACGGTAGCGAGAAAGAGGTTACGGGCTAGCCGGGCACTCAGCCTTCGAGAAGGTCAGCTCGCCGATGTGCTTGCCATTCTTGAAATCGTACTGATAGTTGACTGTGTCCACGCCGCTCAGAATAGGGATCAGGTTCGGACCTGTGCACCATGTGCCAATCATGCTGGGACGCAATCTCTCCAGATTGTCCTGGGTAATGTCGTTGCCATCGGCGATTACATTCTGGTACACGATCTGTAGGGTGTTGCCTTCCTTCTCCACACAGGTTGTGTTTGTCCAGGTGGTGACATTGTCCAGCTCCATGGGCAACTCCTTGTTGAGCTCTGCAGTCTTGTCATTGCATTGGGTCATCGTGTATTCGGCGCTGAAACCAACCTGCGGGCAGGCCAGGATCAAGAGCGACAGCGCGGAAAGCAGAATTCGCATTGGTAATCTCCTTCTTGAATCGTTGTTGAAAAATACTGTGGCGTGGCAACGCCATCTCACTTGGATTGTAACCCCAGACAGCGCTCATTCCATAGTGTCCGAAATTCCTCCACTTGCTGCGCTCGCGCTTCCTGGGTCGGCGGAACAGTCTGGCCATAGGCCATATCGATCATGGCCTGTGCCCAGCTCAAAAGTGCCGGATTATCGTTCAGCTCTCCGTTCATCTTGTTGATCATCAACATGATATCGGCATTCATCTGCCGGTTGGCGATGACGCTCGCCGCGAGTTCCGGCACTTCAGTGCAGCTTTCCAACGGCGTTTGCGCAAGCGCCGAGGCGCTCATCCCGATGGACAGTGCAGCAGTTATCAAGTATCTCATTGGCGATTCCTCACTGGGTTTCAGGAAGCAGGAGAGCGGTGGATTATTGGCGATTCTCTGGATTAAAACCACCTCGAATTCGCAGTTTCCCTCTATTCAGGTAGCAGTCTCCAGTTCTGAAAACTGCGCCAGAAACAGTTCGTGATAGAAACCTTTCTTCTCCATGAGTTCCGCGTGCGTGCCTTGCTCGACGATCTTGCCTTCGTTCATCACCAGAATTTTTTCCGCGTCTCTGATGGTTGACAGGCGATGAGCGATCACGAAGCTGGTGCGATTGCTCATCAGTTTCTTCATGGCCTGCTGGATTTGCATCTCCGTGCGGGTGTCCACGTTGGAGGTCGCTTCATCCAGAATGAGGATATCGGGATCGGCGAGTATCGCCCGCGCAATAGTCAGGAGTTGTTTCTGCCCCTGCGAGAGATTGGTGACATCTTCGTTCAGCACCGTGTCATACCCTTCCGGCAACGTGCGAATGAAGTGGTCGGCATGGGCCGCTGTCGCCGCGGCGATGACTTCCTCACGGTTGGCAGCGGGCCTGCCGAAGGCGATATTTTCGTAGATGGTGCCGCCGAACAACCAGGTGTCCTGCAGCACCATGCCGAAGTGGCTGCGCAATTGTGCGCGCGACAAGGTCTGCAATGGCTTGCCGTCGATGGAGATGTCGCCACCATCGAGTTCGTAGAACCGCATCAGCAGATTGACCAGTGTGGTTTTGCCCGCACCAGTCGGGCCGACAATCGCGACCACGTGGCGTGGCTGCACTGTCAAAGATAGATTTTCAATCAGCGGCTGGTCGGGTTTGTAGCGGAACGAAATGTTGTTCAGTGTGACGGCACCGCGCGCCTGTTCTGGCCTTTGCGCCTCGGGGGTGAAGCGAGTCAGCACCGGGTCCTGCTCTTCTTTCTCATCCAGAATTTCAAACACGCGCTCGGCACAGGCAACGGTGCTTTGCAGCACGTTGGCAATGTTGGCGGTTTGCAGAATGGGTTGCGTGAAGGATCGTGAGTACTGGATGAAGGCGACGATGCTGCCGACGGTCAGGCGGCCGCTGTTGATCCACAGCCCTCCCACCACCGCAATCAAGACATAACCAAGGTTTGAAATGAAGTTCATGGCCGGAAAGATTATGCCGGAGATGAAATTGGCGCGGCGGTAAGCCTGAGAAAACTCCTCGTTGATGCCTCTGAATTTTTCGATGGAATTGCCCTCGTGACCGAAGGCCTTGACGACGACCTGGCCCGAGAACATTTCCTCGACGTGTCCGGACAATTGCCCCAGATGCTTTTGCTGGGCGGCAAAGTGCGCCTGTGACTTCTTGGCGATGAAGATCGTGGCGACGGCATACAGCGGCAACGTGGCGAGCACTACCAGAGTCAGTGCCGGGCTGATGGTCAGCATCATGATGATGAAGCCCAGCAACTGCACCACCGAGGTAATGGCTTGTGTGGCACTCTGCTGCAGCGTGGTCGAAATGGTGTCGAGGTCATTGGTGACCCTCGACAGGATATCGCCATGCGAGTGACTGTCGTAATAGGACAGAGGCAGGCGGCGCAGTTTGCCGCCCACGGCGTCGCGCATACCCTGCACAGTGCGTTGTGACACGGCGGCCATGATCCACTGTGTTCCCAGCATGAACAGCGACGAGAGCAGATAGAACGCGAGCAGCCACAGCAACACCTGCGCGATGGCCTGATTGTCGAACTCGGCACTCTGGCCCTGCAGCCGCAGCATCAAGGTTTGGGTGATCAGGTCGATGGCCTGCCCGACCAGCTTGGGGCTGAAGATGGTGAAAGCGGTGCTGAGGATGGCGAGCGCAAAGACGATGATCAGACGCGCCTTGAAGGGATTGAACCATGTCAGCAGGCGTTTCAAAGTGGGGCGAAAATTCTTCGCCTTGCGTGCCGGTTGCCCCATCATTCCCATCGGACTGCGGTGCATCGTGGGGGCTGCGGCTGGGGCAGAAGATGCTGCGGGGCGTTGATTCTGACTCATGCTGCATCCTCCGCACGCAGTTGCGATGCGACAATTTCCTGATAAGTCTCGCAGTGCTCCAGCAGTTGCGAGTGAGTGCCACGCCCGACGATTACCCCTTCCTCCATGACCAGTATCTGATCCGCATCCATAACAGTGCCTATGCGCTGCGCCACGATGATGATGGTCGCGTCGCGCACTTCCTGCTTCAGTGCCGCGCGCAGCCTGGCGTCGGTCTTGAAATCCAGCGCTGAAAAACTGTCGTCGAACAAATACACTTCGGCTGGTCTGACCAAGGCGCGAGCAATCGAAAGCCGCTGTTTCTGCCCTCCGGACAACGTCCGGCCGCCTTGCTGCAGCTCGTGATCTGTCCCGCCTTCCAGCCCGGTGACGAAGGACAAGGCCTGAGCGGTGCTCATGGCCTGAGTCAGCTGCTCTGCACTGGCCTCGGGATTGGCGATCAGCAAATTGCTGCGCACTGTGCCGCTGAACAGAGTGGCTTGCTGTGGGACATATCCCAGACGTTGGCGCAGCGCGTGCTGAGCATAGTCGCGCACATCCACACCGCCCACGAGAATTCTGCCGCTTTCGACGTCGTAGAAGCGCGGAATCATCCGCATGAGCGTCGACTTGCCCGACCCGGTGGAGCCGATGATGGCGGTGACCTTGCCGGGCTCGGCGCGGAAGCTGAGGTCTTTCAATGCCAGCGCTTCTGCTCCCGGATAGCGGAAGTTCACGGACTGGAATTCCACCACTGCAGGCTCGGTTGACGTCTGCGGCGCGGCCGGATCGACAATGCTGAGTGTGAGTTGCAGCACTTCATGGATACGCGCGGCTGCCGCTTGCGCGCGTGGCAGCATGTTGAACATCATCGACATCATCATGAAGGCGAACAGAATCTGCATCGCGTATTGCGTGAACGCGATCAGGCTACCCAGCTGCAGCGTGCCCGCTTCTATGCGCTGAAACCCGAACCAGAGCACAGCCAGTGTGGTCAGGTTCATGATCAGCATGAGCCCCGGCATCATGTAGGCCATCAAACGGTTGACCGCGATATAGGTCTCCGCCAGATCGGTGTTGGCGTGATGAAAGCGCTGTTGTTCATGATCGACGCGATTGAAGGCGCGGATCACTCGCACCCCGCTCAGCGTTTCCCGCAGCGTGGCGTTGAGGTGGTCGATCTTGAGCTGGATGGAGGAGAACAGCGGGATTGCCTTGCTGGCAATGGCGACGACCAATACGACCAGCGCCGGCACTGACACCGCCAGCACCCACGTCAACTCAGGGTCTCTGGAATAGGCCATGACAATGCCGCCCACCGCCATCATCGGCGCCATCAGCAACATCCGCGCAATCATGATGGTGACCATCTGCACCTGCGTGATGTCATTGGTGGCGCGCGTAATCAGGGTGGACGCACCAAACTGATCGAACTCATGCAGAGAGAATTGAGAGATCTTGTCGAACACGGCAGAGCGCAGATTCTGACCATAACCCGAGGCAACGGTCGAAGACAGCGAGCTTGAGGCGACGGCGCACACAATGCTGAATAACGTGATCAGCAGCATGAAGCCGCCTGTGCGCAGAATGAAGGGCGTGTCGCCGCGCATCACCCCCTGATCGATGATGTCGGCCATCAGCGTGGGGAGAAACAAATCTGCCAGCACCTGAATGAACACCAGCAGCAACAGCACTGCAATGTGCCAGCGCCAGGGCCGCAGAAATTTGATGATTTTCAGCATGAGGAAGTTTCCTGTTGTTCCAGCTCTTGTTCCAGAAAGTCGGCTGCGTGCGTGAGCAGGCGAATGAAATGATCGGCCTCGGTTGCGCCCAGATGGGTGATGAACTGTTCATAGTGCTGAACGAAAGCAGCGCGTACCTGTGTGAGCTTCTGCTCCCCGGACGGCGTCAACTTGACCAGCACCACTCGGCGATCCGAGTCGTCCAGCACGCGGGCAATCAGTTGCTGACTCTCAAGGTTGCGCAACTGATGAGTGACATTGGCTGCAGTGACCCGCTGGCGGCGGGCCAGCTCGGACGGTTTGGCGCCCAACGCGTCGGGCCAGTGCTGCAGCAGTGTCAACAGATGCCATTCAGAGGGGCTCAGCTCGCCATTGGTCAGTGCCTGGCCACGGGCGAAATTGGCCTTGCTGAACCGACGCGTGGCCAGCAGCAGCGCCTCGGCGGCTGAGTTGGGGGTTTGCGGGGTTGGGGATGTGGGGGAAGTGCAGCCAGCCATATGCTTTAGTCATTAAATAATTTAGTGACTAAAGCATATGGGGTTTGGCGAAATCTTGCCAGAGAATTTAATGTCTCATTGCACGAAGCACTATTCCGTCTTCATCTTGAAATCGGCGCCAAGCGCAGGATTGATGTAATCGTCTGCCAGCACACGATCCGGATCAGGTCGCACGCTCAGGTAATCCACATGCACGGGTACTTCCAACCAGCCGTGAGGCGTGCCCGCCGGCATAATGATGATGTCCCCCTCGCTCACATGCTTGGCAACCCAGTCGCCGACAATGGTGCCGCTGCAGGACGGACCATTGAGCACCTGCGTCACATTGCTCTCCTCCTCTGACTCATTGCCATTCATGATGGTGCCCCCGGTGACCAGGGTGCCCGATCCGGACACGACAATGTAGGTCTCGGTCTGATGCATGTGCATGATGCCTCTCGCGCCACTGTCCCGGGTGGTGCTGGTCACGCCGCAAGGGCGGGCTGCAGGCTCGGCGTTGGGCGTGGCGCTGGGGGCGGTCACGGCCCCTCGATGAATAATCCCCACGGAGAGATTGAGCTTGCCGATATCCCGGCTGACGATCTGCCGGTCCACGCCGGGCAATTCATTCACCTTCTGCCACTGCTCCTGCATGATGTAAGTGGCATAGGCTTCATCTGTCTGGGCGCTCACCCCGACAGCGGCTGCCAGTAAAGGGGGCACAAGAAGGAACTTCAGGCGTGTGTTCATGGCGTTCTCCGTATTGTCATTATAATTATTGGGACAGCTTGGATTACTGGGACAGCTTGGTTCTCACGGCAGGTTCCAGACCGGTCAACCCCCAGGTTTTTCCTGTCGTAATGGCCGATTCCAGTGCTTCGCCATGGGCGCTGGCCGTCAGCGCACGCAGGGCACCTACGCGGTTGCTGCTCGCGCAGTGCACCAGCAGCGGCTGGCCATTCAGGCTGGTCATCAGATCATCCAGCTTCTTCGCGTTGTCGCTGGTCACGCCATCGGCACCGGCCACTGGAATGGAGTGATATTCCATGCCCAGTGATTTGACGAAGGCCTCCTCGTCGAACTCCTGCTCACTGGTGGGACGCAGGTTGATGATGTGTTTGACGCCGGAGTTCGCCAGCAGCTGCAGCTGTTCCTGGGTGGGCTGACCGCTGGCAAGCACGTTCTCCGCCGGAGTGCTCAGATTCAAGATCTCGGCATTGGCGATGGCGGTGTTGTCCACTTGCTGCGCTGTGGCAAACGAGGCCAGCAACGTGAACGCGGCAATAACATAGAGGCGGGCGATCTGGCTGGCTCTGGCAGCGGTGGCTGTCGCTAACGTATTCAATACCTGGGGCATAGGAACTCCTTATCGAAGGGGTAATGGGCGGGTTTGTGTTGCGCTGACAATCTGACAGAAAGCGGCGTTGAGTGCATTCGAAATTTGGAATTCAACCTACTTTGCACCGGTTGACTTCGATACACTGGCTGCCTTGATTTTTCCGCACGTTGGCGATTATCCGGGGAGAGTACTGGTGAGAATAACAACTAAAAAAACCTTTATGTTACGGCAGCTGATCGGAGCCGTGCTGCTGAGTTTGTCCGTATCCGCATGGGCCCAATATGGCGTGACTGACGGGGAGTGGCGACACTATGCCGGTGATGCGGGGTCGACCAAGTACAGCGCGTTGGATCAGATCAACGCCGACAATTTCGATCAGCTGGAAACGGCCTGGCGCTGGCAATCCCTGGACGGCGGTCTGGATCTTGAAAACATCGACTACGACGTTGCCTTCGGCCGTATGCAGGGCACGCCACTGATGGTGGGTGGTGTTCTGTACATGATCACATCGCTGAATCAGGTGGCCGCCATCGATGCCGTCAGCGGTCAGACCCTCTGGAGTTTCAACCCGGAGGCCTATCTGAGTGGTTCTGCGGTCGGCGCTCTGGGGTTTCACCAGCGTGGGGTGGCGTATTGGGAGGATGGCGATCAGAAACGGATTCTGTTCAGCACCAACGATGGCTTTGTGTATTCGTTGAAAGCCGAGGATGGTTCGGTTGACAGCAGTTTTGCCAATGGCCGGGTGGACCTGACCGACGGCATACCTCGCGCAGTACGCGATGAGCTGGACTGGCAGGGCGCACAGCCTTTGGGTGCGGTGTCACCCCCCATCGTGGTGGGCGACATTCTGGTGGTGTCCCAGATTACCTCCAACAGGGAGCGGTACCTGGAACGACCGCCCCTGTGGATTCGGGGCTACAACATCCGCACCGGCGAGGTCGCGTGGACCTTCCATACGATTCCCCTGGAAGACGAATTCGGCAATGAGACCTGGGAAGAGGATTCCTGGCGCACGGCTGGCAATGGCGGGGTGTGGTCGATGATGACCGCCGACCTGGAGCTGGGCTATATCTACCTGCCGATGGAAGCCGCCACCAATGACTTCTATGGCGGACACCGCCCCGGCGACAACCTGTTCAGCGAGAGCATCGTCTGTCTGGACGCGCGCACCGGTGAGCGCGTCTGGCATTTTCAGATGGTCCACCACGGTGTCTGGGACTTCGATAACCCCGCCGCACCGAACCTGATCGATATCAATGTCGATGGTCGCGTCATCAAAGCGGTGGCGCAGGTCACCAAACAGGGCTTCACCTATGTTTTTGATCGTGTCACTGGCGAGCCGGTGTGGCCGATCAACGAACTGCCGGTGCCGCAGGAGGCGCTGCCGGGTGAACGCCTGTCGCCCACGCAGCCCTTTCCCTCCAAACCACCGGCTTTTGCACGGCAAGGCATTTCGAAAGATTTTCTGATTGATTTCACGCCGGAGCTTCGTGCGGAAGCCGAAGCGATCCTCGAGAACTACACCTATGGTCCGTTGTTCACGGCGCCGACCGAGACGATCGAGGGCGGCCATCGTGGCACGATCATTCTGCCGGGCGCGGGTGGCGGAGCCAACTGGTCGGGCGCGGGCGTCGATCCAGAGACAGGTATTCTCTACGTGCCTTCGAGCGACAGCCCGAACGCTCCGCTGATCACCACGCTGGAGACCAGCGAATCCAATTTCAATTTCCTGCGGCTGTCCAATCAGGCTGTGCGCGGTCCGCGCGGCCTGCCCATCCTGAAGCCGCCGTACTCCACCATCACTGCAATCGATATGAACAAGGGCGAGATCCTGTGGCAGCAGATCAACGGGGACGACTATGCGCCAGTCACCAACCACCCGGATCTCGCCGGTATCGATCTGCCGCCACTGGGCGGCGGTGGACGACAACCCATGCTGGTTACGTCGACGCTGCTGATTCACGCGCAATCAAGGCTTGATGAGTCGGTGCTGGTGGCGCGTGACAAGATGACGGGTGAGGTGCTTAAAACAATTCCGCTGCCTGCCAATGGCGTCGGCGCTCCGATGACCTACTCGGTGAACGGCAAGCAGTACATTGCGCTCACTGTTCTGGTGAATCCGGTGCCGGAGTTGATTGTGCTGGCGTTGCCGTAAGGGAGGGGGGAGAAAAGAAAACCCCGCCAAGAGCGGCGGGGTTTTGATTGTGCAGTCCAGCGCGTGCGTGAGGGTGAGCTATGCCGTGGGAGCGTGCCTGCACGCGATCAGTTTCGCGGAAGATTCAGTCGCGTGCAGACACGATCCCACAGGGTGAGGGTGAGCCCTACAGGTCACCGGTTCCCTTGGTAACCAGTTTCTGCAGGCGCCAGTTCACCAGCTCTCCTACCCAGATTTCGTCTTCTGATGGACACGCGATTGCGTGAATCCAACCGAACTCCCCAAGGCCACGACCAGGCTGACCGTATACACCCAGAATTTCTCCCTGCAAGGAGACCTTGTAGATTCGGCTTGGGTACAGGTCGCCCACAAATAGAACAGGGTTCGGTCCGGGCGTCATGCACAGCGCATCGGGTGCGCCGGGTGCGAGCGAGCCGCGCGTGCCAGTGGGGTTCTCATTGCCGTACGTGACCTTACCGCGGCTGGTATCCACTGGCACATCGATGGTGAATTCACGGATGTAGTTACCCTCAGTGTCCAGCACCTGGATGCGGCGATTGCCGCGATCCGCGACATAGATTTCGTCATCCGGCGACACTGCAAGACCGTGCGGTGTATCAAACTGTCCGGGGCCGCTGCCCAGCGATCCCCAGCTGGCCACCCATTCCCCCTTGGCATTGACCTTCGCCACACGAGAATTGATATAACCGTCACTGAAATAAGAGTTGCCCTGGGAATCCCACGCCACGTCTGTGGGTTGGTTGAACTCGTTGTCGCGGTGTACAGGAAGTGGATTGCGCGGGTTGATGCCTTCCGGGACCTCCATGTGTACGCCCATGCGTTCCATCATTCTGGCCATCACACTTTCGTAGTCCGGCGGCACCTGCAGATGGGACGCTTCCGCCTTTCTGCCAAACACCCAGTCTACGTGGCCCTCGGGGGTGAAACGCAGAATCATGTTGGAGCCTTTGTCCACAACCCAGATGTTGTCCTGTGGATCGATCCGTACCGCGTGGGCATAGGACCAGGCGTGCAGATTCTTGCCGATCTCACGCACGTAATTGCCCTCGGCATCGAATTCCAGCAGTTGCGAGGCCGAGGCCATGTAGGCCGGACCAATGGAATTGCCACGCGAGAACACGAAGACATGACCCTGGGAGTTCACCGCTACACCGGCGAGTTCACCAAAGTGCAAGTCCGCTGGGATTTTCAAGGGGTTTGGCACTGATTCGAAGGGCATTTCGGGGACTGTCTGAGCGTGCAGGGAAGTGGCGCTGAGGCCAAGCACGATGGCCGCTAACAGGACACGTTTCATTGGAACTACCTCTATTGGGTATTACATGGATTTGGATCACTGATGTGCACTTTAGAAGTTCTCGGGGAGTTCTGCGAAAGTGCCCGAGCATACTTCTCCTGGTGCCAGGCATTGTCAAGCCGTTACTTAGACAAACATATCAAAACTGCCGAAATCGCCATTGAGAATGTCGGCGGTATCCCGTTGCCCCAGCCAGCCCTGCATCATGGTTTGATAGACGCGACGGAAATCCGTTGTGTAGGCCAGATTGTCGCCTTCGGTGAGCGCGGTCAGGCTGGGGATTTCCCCGTAATGCCCGCCTTTGACCTTGTTGCCCACAACGAACATGACATTCGCCGCACCGTGGTCGGTGCCCAGGCTCACATTTTCGGGCACCCGGCGGCCAAACTCGGAGAAGATCATCACCACCACATCGTCTGCCCGGCCGATCCGTTCCATATCCTGCATGAAACCGGACACAGCATCGGAGGTGTAGGTGAGCAGGCGCTGGTGCAGGTCGTTCTGAAAGACATGCGTGTCGAACGCATTGTTGCGATAGGCCACGTAGTAGAGGCTGGTCGGCAGACCTGCGTCGATCAGCGCGGCGACCTTGGGCAGGTCCAGTCCGGCGATACCGTAGTCAATCGGCGACTCATATTTGTCCCAGGCCTCGCGCACCAGAATGGAGGCGTCGTTGGCACTGCGCGCGATATCCAGCAGGAACTGCCGAGACGGATTTTTTACCTGGCCGGTCTCGGCGGCGTGTGCAAGCACCGCTCTTTCTTCGAAGAAGGTCTCACGCATGAAGCGCTCCGGCTCGTCGAAGACCACCGGAACGTGAGACTTGGCACGTACTGCCAGTGACTGTCGGCTGGCGATGTTGACCAGGAAATTGGGCGGCGCATCGGGAGCCATCGCGTCGGCCAGCTTGCCTACCCAGCCGTATTCTTCGCCGCTGTTCGGCGCGGCCGTATGCCAGTAGGCCATCGAGGTGAAATGGGAGTACGAAGGATTGGCATAGCCGCAGCCATGCACGATCGCCAGCTTGCCATCCTTGAACAGGCGCTCGAATCCCGTCATGCCAGGATTCAGTCCGAAATGCTCGTCGAGAATCCGCAAACGATTCTGGGGTAAGCCAATGTTTGGACGATGACGGTAATAGGCGTCATCCGCATAGGGCACCACGGTGTTCAGTCCGTCATTCCCGCCGGAGAGTTCCAGAATGACGAGAATCTTGCCATCGGCGCGGGCCTGGTCTGCGACCGCCTGCGCCGCCTGGGCGAAGCCGGAGGGCAGGAGTCCAAGGCCAGCCATCCCCATCCCCGTGAGGCTGGCCTGCAGCAGCCTGCGGCGGCTGAGTGAATGGTGCAACAAGGGATTCGTGATTGTCAGCTTGGTCATCAGCGTGTTCTCGCGGGTCAGCTAAGTTGATACTCGGGTTGGCTCATCATGACGTGCAGCAGCAAGCGCAGTCCGTCCTCCATGTATGTGTGCGCCTCAGCAATGCTGCTGGTGCCCAGCTCGTCATTCAGGAACGCGACCATGTCGGCAACGGCAGCCTCACTTGGCGGCACTACCATGAAGCGCCGGCTGAAATAGTCCACCACCTCTTGTGTGTTTTGCAGGGACTCGGCCATCACGGCGGCGCTCAGGTTCAGTGGTGCGCTGGCACGCGGGATGCGCTTCACTTTTTCAACCGCCATCTGCCAGCCTCGATAGCTGCCATAGCGCGTGTTGAAGTCCTCGTCGCGGTCTGCCAGCACGTTCGATTCGGCCATGATCACGCCATCTGCACTCGGCGGCTGGGTCGCTGCAGTGATGTCCATACCCAGACGAATGCGCGCAGCGACACCGCGGATATCCTCGTCGTCGTTGACGATGTCTGGCGGCACGAAGTTGAAGTCCGGGAAGAGCACATCCCGCGCGAAGTTGCCGCGCTCCAGCAACAGGCCGGGCGTGATCCAGCTG
>CAIRBI010000143.1 GCA_903876785.1 uncultured Gammaproteobacteria bacterium | reverse complement strand
GCTGGCGGGTGAGCGGGTGATTGCGACGCTGTTGCCCGGCAACTCCTCGATAGTGCGCACGGCCTGGCTGTATTCGCCCTACAGCACCAATTTCATGAAGACCATGCTGCGCCTGATGCGCGAGCGCGAGATGCTGAACGTCGTTGACGACCAGATCGGCACGCCCTGTTCGACCGCCACGCTGGCGCAGTGCCTGCAGGCGCTGGTGCAGGCGGACCGGCCGGAGGGCATCTATCACTGGACCGATGCCGGTGTAGCCAGCTGGTATGACTTTGCCGTCGCCATTCAGGAAGAGGCGCTTGCACTTTCAATACTGGATCGCGCCATACCCATAAATCCGATCCCGACCGCGAGTTATCCGACGCCAGCCCGGCGGCCGACTTACAGTGTGCTGGACAAGTCGCGCGCGCTGCAGGAGCTGGGCTGCCCGCAACTCCATTGGCGGACGGCGCTGCGGGATGTGCTCAAGAGAATGAGCGAGCGCTGAGCCTTTGTGGGAGCTTGCCTGCAAGCGATTGAATATGAGTTAGTGTGTCGAATTTGCCGCTTGCCTTCTCGCTTGCAGGCAAGCTCCCACAGTCCGAGAAAATGTTCGACTATTGAGAATGGAAACAATGCGAAACGTTCTGGTTACCGGCGCGGCCGGCTTCATCGGCGCCAACTTCACGCACTACTGGCTGCAGCGCTACCCGCAGGACCGCCTGATTGCCCTGGACGCCCTCACCTACGCGGGCAATACCTGGAATCTGCGCGACGTCTGGGATAACCCCCGCTTCACTTTCGTGCAGGGCGACATCTGTGACCAGGCCCTGGCAGAGCAATTGCTCACGCAGCACGATATCAACACGATCATCCACTTCGCCGCCGAGAGCCACGTCGATCGCTCCATCACCGGCCCGGATGCGTTCATCAACACCAACATCGTCGGCACCCACAGCCTGCTGAAGGCTGCCAAGAAATGCTGGCTGGATCACCCCGAGAAGAAGCCCCACCACTTCCATCATGTCTCGACTGACGAAGTCTATGGCACGCTTGGCCCCAAAGACCCAGCCTTCACGGAGACCACACCCTACGCGCCGAACTCTCCCTATGCCGCGAGCAAGGCCGCGTCTGATCATCTGGTGCGCGCCTATCACCACACTTTCGGTCTGCGGGTCACCACCAGCAATTGCTCCAACAACTATGGCCCGTACCACTTCCCGGAAAAGCTGATTCCTCTGTGTCTGCTCAACATCCTGCATGGCAAGGCCCTGCCGATTTATGGCGATGGGCAGCAGATTCGCGATTGGCTCTATGTGGATGACCATGCCCGCGGCATCGATCTGGTGGTCAGCAAGGGTCGCCCTGGCGAGACCTACAACATTGGCGGCAACAACGAGTGGGCCAATATCGACACCGTGAAGTTGCTCTGTCGGCTGGTGGATGAGTTGTTTGCCGCCGATGCATCACTGCGAGCGCGCTTCCCGGCCTGCCCGGCCGCCAGTGGCAAGCCCGGCGCCAGCCTGATTACGTTCGTGACGGACAGGCCCGGCCACGACACGCGCTACGCCATCAATGCCGGCAAGATCATGAGTGAGCTGGGTTACCAACCGCTGGCCGGGTTCGACGAGGGGCTGCGCAAGACGGTGCAGTGGTATCTCGACAACGAGGCGTGGTGGCAAAAGATACTGGATGGCAGCTACCGCAAGGGCTTTTAACCCGACGCCGGCCCTTGTGGGAGCGGGCCTGCCCGCGATTGAGTTCATCGAGGTCAAATCGCGGGCGGGCCCGCTCCCACAGGGGCCGGCGATAAGTTCACTTTGGCGCTATATAGAAGAAATTCTGCTCATCGCCATTGGAATACACCATCCGGAAGTCGTCGCTGCCATCGCCGTTCAGGTCACTGGCAGAAAAAAATCCGGTTCGCAGGCTCCTGCCAGCATAGGTGACCGGATCCACCCGTCTCACGATCAGGTCCGCATAAACAGAATGTTGGCGGCCAGCGAGCGTGAAGGTTAGTACCCCGAAAGATTCAAGGCGCACTTTCGCGGCGCCATCCAGAGACAGCAGCCCAGCTATCAGCTCATCCGTAATCACGGGCGCCGAGGTAAGCAACTGTTGCCGTATTTGATTGCCGCTGTTGTACACAACCCTCAAATAAACCTCATTGGGCAACCCGGCGTTGGGATGCGCGTGCATGTGAACGCCGACTGTAGAACCCGGCGTTGCCAGCGTCGACACGACCAGCGGTCGCAGGTTGAAGCGATCATAAAAGCCATTATTGATGACCAGCTTGCCAGAGCTGTCCACATCCAACTGCGGCGGACCCTGATTGCGCTGCACTGTGATATTGCCCTGGTCTGTCACGGTCAGTTTCGGCAGCTTCATTGCGGTCAATTGCGTCTGCAAGACATCGACGGC
>CAIRBI010000142.1 GCA_903876785.1 uncultured Gammaproteobacteria bacterium | reverse complement strand
CCGCGATGGCAATACCCTCGTCAATCAACAGTTCTTCATGCGACTCGGGCAGCGCTTCATCGATGTAATCGACACGGTGACCAGCGACGGCTTCGTGTTCCGCGTCGACATGCGGCTGCGTCCCTATGGCAGCGAAGGTGCGCTGGTGTGCAGCTTCGACGCCATGGAAAATTATTATCAGAGTCAGGGGCGCGACTGGGAGCGTTACGCGCTTATCAAGGCGCGCATCGTCGCAGGCGATCAGATTGCGGGCAAGGAATTGCTCAAGCGTCTGCGTCCGTTCGTGTATCGCCGCTATCTGGATTTCTCGGCCTTCGAAGCGCTGCGCAGCATGAAGATGCAGATCAACAAACAGGTGCGCCGCAAAGGCTTGGGGCAGGACATCAAGCTCGGGCCAGGTGGCATTCGCGAAGTCGAGTTCATCGTGCAGGCGTTGCAGCTGGTGCACGGGGGACGCGATCTGCGTCTTCAGGAGCCCTCGCTTTACAAGGCGATGATCGTGCTGGAAGAGAGCAAGTATCTGCCCGCCGAGACCATAGACGAGTTGCGCGATGCGTATGAATATCTGCGCAGCCTCGAACACAAACTGCAGGGGCTGGCCAACAAGCAGACGCAGATTCTGGTGACGGCAGATATCGATCAGCAGCGTGTCGCAATGGCGATGGGGTTCTCCGCGTGGTCGCAGCTGATGACCGAGCTGGATCGACATCGCGATGTGGTCAGCCGGCATTTCGCAGCGGTGGTGCGGGCCGAGGAAGAGGAGCAGTCGTCGACGCCCGCGCTCGAAGACGGCGACTGGGGAACGCTTTGGCGGCAGGAGATGAGCGAAGCGGCCGCGCAGGAATTTCTGGCCGGGCGCCAATTCGAAGAGGCTGCCCAGACTATCAAACTGCTCGATGACTTCCGCAAGGACAAGACCTTCCTGACGCTGCAGGGCGAAAGCCGTCTGCGCTTCGACAAGTTCATGCCGGTGCTGCTCAATGCCGTGGCGCAGGTTGATATGCCCAGCCTCGCCCTGACGCGGGTGATGACGCTGATCAGCGCCGTCAGCCGCCGCACTGCTTATCTGGTGCTGCTGCTGGAGAATCCCCACGCGCTGCATCAGGTGGTGCTGCTGTGCAAGGAAAGCCCGTTCGTGGCGGAGTTCCTGAGCAAGCATCCGGTGTTGCTGGACGAGCTGCTCGGTGGGATCGACCAGCCGCCCGTCAAGGCCGTGCTGCAGGAAGAGCTGGCGCAGCTGATCCTGCGCATCGACCTCGAGAATTTCGAAGAGCAGATGGAGACGCTGCGCTATTTCAAGCTCTCGCACACGCTGCAGGTGGCGGCCGCGCAGATCACTGGCCGCCTGACCGTGATGAAGGTGAGCGACTATCTGACCTTCACCGCCGAGGCCGTGCTCGAACAGGTGCTGGCGCTGTGCTGGACCTTCCTGATCCGCAAGCACGGCTTTCCGGTCAACATCGGGGGCGCGCATGGTGACATGGACTTCATGGTGGTTGGCTATGGCAAGCTGGGCGGCCTCGAACTCAGCTACATCTCCGATCTCGATCTGGTATTCCTGCACGACGGCGCGCTGGATCAGGACACGGTGGTCGTCGCGGGGCAGCGCAGCATCAACAGCCGCGAGTTCTACACGCGGCTGGCGCAGCGCATCATCATGATGCTCGGCACCTATACCGTCTCCGGCAAGCTCTACGAAGTGGACATGCGGCTGCGGCCCTCCGGCGAATCCGGCCTGCTGGTCAGCTCCATGGAGGCTTTCGCGAGTTACGAGAAGGACGAGGCGTGGACCTGGGAGCATCAGGCGCTGGTGCGCGCCCGCGCCGTGGCTGGCAACAAGACCCTGCAGGCCCGTTTCGAGAAGCTGCGCATCGCGACGCTGAGTCGCCGCCGTGATTTGCCGACGCTGGCGGGCGAGGTGGTGGCGATGCGGCAGCGCATGCGCGACGAGTTCGCGAAGAAGCCGCACCACGAACGCGAGAAGGTCTCCTTCATCATCAAGCAGGGCCATGGCGGCATCGTCGACATCGAATTCATCGTGCAGTTCCTGGCGCTGGCGTACGGACCCGACCACAGCACTTTGTTAACGTATCCGGACAACGTACGCATCCTTGAGGCGGCCCGCGACGCCGAGCTGCTGACCGGCGAGCAGTTCCGCGTGCTCACCGACGCCTATCTCGCCTTGCGCTCCGCGCTGCATCATTTCGCGCTAGCCCATCAGGACGTCGCGGAGTATCCGGCCGCGCTGAGCGAGTGTCAGGCGCAGGTAAGCCAGATCTGGGACGCGGTTTTCAAGCCCTTTGTTCAGCACTCTTCATGAAGAACTTCGCATGACGAAAAAGATTTTGATAGTGGGCCCCTCGTGGGTCGGCGACATGGTGATGGCGCAGGCGCTGTTCATCACGCTGCACGATCAGGCACTCAAGAGCGGCCACCCTGCGCCGGTCATCGACGTGCTTGCCCCGGCCTGGAGCAAGCCGATGCTGGCCCGGATGCCCCAGGTGCGCCGTGCCGTCGAGATGCCGTTCAAGCATGGGGAGCTGAACCTCGCCGGCCGTTATCGCGTCGGTCACCGCCTGCGCAAGGAACGCTACGATCAGGTCATCGTGCTGCCTAATTCCTTCAAATCCGCGCTGGCTGCGCTGTTCGTGCGGGCGCGGGTCCGCACCGGCTGGCGCGGCGAGGCGCGCGGCATGCTGCTCAATGACCTGCGAATCCTCGATGAACAGGCGCTGCCGTTGATGGTCCAGCGCTTCGTGGCGCTGGGCTTGCCGAACGGCGCGGCGTTGCCGCAACCGCTGCCACGTCCACGCCTCGTGACGGACCCCGCGTCTGTCGCCGCCGCCGTGGCCGCATTACACCTCCCTGTTTCTGTGGGAGCGGGCCTGCCCGCGAAAAGTCCCTCCTCTGTTGAAGCAGACCCGCCCGCGATCAGCAATTACGCGGGATTCAATCGCGGGCAGGCCCGCTCCCACAGGGTTGAGCAGTTGCAGGCAGACAGGCCGGTGCTGGTCATCTGCCCCGGTGCCGAGTTCGGTGACGCCAAACAGTGGCCCGCCGAGCACTATGCCGCCGTCAGCCAGCAGCAGATCGAGGCCGGCTGGCAGGTGTGGATTCTGGGGTCGGCGAAGGACTCTGACATCGCCACCACCATCCGCGGCCTGCTGACTGCGGCGGGACAGGAGCACTGTCACGATCTGACCGGCAGAACCTCGCTGGCGCAGGCCATCGATCTGATGTCGCTGGCGGCAGCCGTCATCAGCAACGACTCCGGACTCATGCATGTGGCAGCGGCCCTGGCGCGTCCGATTGTGGCGCTGTACGGCTCCACCTCCGCAGACTTCACTCCTCCGCTGGCAGATAACGTACAATTGCTCGCAATCGACATCGACTGTCGCCCATGCTTCGAGCGCACCTGTCCGCTCAAGCACAAGCGCTGTCTGGTGGATCTGTCGCCACAACTCGCGCTTGCTGCCCTGCAGCAGGTGCTGGCGCAGGCCGGAACAACCACGGACGCAACCGACGCATCTGCCGCAACAGCAACCACCGGCGCCTCAGGCACCTGAGAGGAGACCCAAACACTTTGCGAGTCCTGATAGTGAAAGTCTCTTCGCTGGGAGACATCATCCACACGCTGCCCGCGGTGACGGACGCCAAGAGCGCCAACCGGCGCCTGCAGTTCGACTGGGTGGTGGAGGAAAATTTTGCCGAAGTGCCGTCCTGGCATCCTGCTGTGGATCGCGTCATTCCTGTGGCGCTGCGGCGCTGGCGCAAGAGTGTCATCAAGACCTTTCGCAATGGCGAGTTCGCCGCCTTCCGCGAAGACCTCAAGCAGACGCACTATGACCTGGTCATCGATGCCCAGGGCCTCATCAAGAGCGGCATCATCAGCCGTCTTTCCAAAGGGCTGACGGTCGGGCTGAGCAACAGCACCATCAAGGAGCCGCTCGCCACCCTGTTCTACAACAATATGTTCTCCGTGCCCCGTGACGAACATGCTGTGGAGCGCGTGCGCCAACTGTTCTCCCGGGCGCTGAACTACAGCTATGAACCCGGCGACATGAACAGCATCGACTACGGTCTGGATCTGCGGCGGATTGGCCTGACCGATGCGACTCGCGAGAGTGGGCGGCTGCTCTTCCTGCATGGCACCACCTGG
>CAIRBI010000141.1 GCA_903876785.1 uncultured Gammaproteobacteria bacterium | reverse complement strand
CGCGAATCGCGTTGCAGAAACAATTGACCCAATTTCTGGTTGCGCTGGACTCTGACAATCCGGTGCTGATCAAGCACGCGCTGACGATGCTGGCGCAGCAGTTGCCGGCGCCAGCGCTGAGAGCCATCATGGACAGTGTGCTGGGCTACGATTTTCGGGCGGCAAATGCCCACACTCGCCAGCTTGCGATCGATTACGTCATAGATTTAGGGAGCTAAACCATGAGCCTCAAGACACTATTGATCGTGGACGATGAGCCAAGCAACCTGGCCATTTTGGAAAGTGCTTTAGCAGACAGCTATGCGCTGGTGACGGCCCGCAATGGGGCTGAAGCGCGGCGTGCTGTCGTCAAGCACCAGCCCTCGCTGGCGTTGCTGGACGTCGGCTTGCCAGACATCGACGGCTACGAATTGTGCCGACAGATCAAGCAGCTCGATCCGACGGGCTGCCTGCAGGTCATCTTTGTCACCGCTTACAGCGATCCCGAGCACGAGGCAGCCGGCTTTGAAGCCGGCGGCGTGGACTACATCGTCAAGCCCATTCTGGCGCAGATAGTCCTGGCCAGAGTGAGCGCCCATCTGGCGCGCGTGCAGTTTTCCGTTCTGGAGCAAAGCTACAGGGACGCGATCATGATGCTGGGTCACGCCGGACATTACAACGACACCGATACCGGTGCCCACATCTGGCGCATGGCGGCCTATTCGCGCGCCCTGGCCGTGGCCTGCGGCTGGGACGACGACAGCAGTGCGCGCCTGGAACTGGCCGCACCGATGCACGACACCGGCAAGCTCGGCGTGCCACAGGCCATTCTGCGCAAGTCCGGGCCACTGAATGCGGAGGAGTGGATCGTCATGCGCACGCATCCGCAAGTGGGCTTCGACATCTTGAGCAAGAGCAATGCACCCGTTTTCAAGCTGGCTGCCGAAATCGCGCTGTGCCATCACGAAAAGTGGGATGGCAGCGGCTACCCGGCGGGCTTGAAAGGCAAGGACATACCGCAGTCGGCACGCATCATAGCGGTAGTCGATGTGTTCGATGCGTTGAGCATGAGTCGGCCCTACAAGGAGCCGTGGCCGCTGGCGAAGATATTGGCACACCTCGAAGCCGGCTCCGGCGCTCACTTCGACCCGGAACTGGTGGTTTTATTTAACGGCATCCTGCCTGAGATTCTTGCCATCCAGAGCCGTTGGGACGATGCGGAAGTAGGTGGATGAGCCCTAAACCTATTGAATCCGCGCTTTGATATATCGCCCTGGCCCTGAATTACGCGCGTACCTGTTGCGCCGGTTTGATTAGCGACTCCGCAGGAATGCCCAGTTCTTTGTGCAGGCGCCAGATCATGCGCATCGTCAGTGAGCGTTTGTAGTTGAGCACTTCGTAGACACGGTTCGTTCTTCCTATCATCGGCTCCAGGTCTTTTACTGTCAGTCCTTTCTGCTCCATCTCAAAACGGATGGCCGCTACTGCGTCCGGGAGATCCAGAGGGTAGTGTTGGCGTTCATAGGCTTCTACCAGAGTGGCCATCAGGTCCAGCATCTCGCCCTCAGGGGTGTCGGCTTCTGCGGTCATCAGGCTGTCGATGTCTTTCAGTGCAGCGCGATATTCCGCGTCAGTCTTGATTACTTTGACGTTCACTTTGGACTCTCCTGTGTCAAATCGTTTGAACATCGATGCGGTCATATTGCTCATGTGTTCCTACAAAGCGGATGTACACGACTCGATACGCATAATTGATCCACACCGCCACGCGATACTGGTTGCCTGCGATATTGAAAACCACTCGCCCGTCCCACAGTACGCTTGCGTTGCGAAAGTCCTGCTTGAGCAGTGCAGGTGAGGCCCAGTCTGCCCGTAACGTCCGCCTGTACCATGAGAGCAGAGGTTCCACAGCGTCATCGCAAGACGGGTTGTTCTCCCAGAATTCCTTGAGTGTTGAGAGAGCTATTATTCGCATACTTTTCATCCTAGTCCCAAAACGGGACTTTGGCAAATTATTAAATTTTATGCGGCACATTTCCGGGATGCGCTTTGCCCGTATGTAGTGTATCTAGCACAGATTTGCACTTTCGACCTTGAATCCCTCCCCGTTGCCGCCATCTAATACCCCCACCATATACCCCCGCCACGCCGCCCCCGACGCCGCGCCTAACAGGAGCCACTTCACCATGAACATACGCCAATACTGGATTCCCTTCGTCGCCCTGCTGGGCCTGCAACTGGCCGCTGCCAGCGCCATGGCGCAACAGGACTACGCCACCTTCAAGACCGATGACGAGTCGAACAATATCGAGGTCTTCAAGCAGGCTAGTCCGTCGGTGGTCTATATCACCAACTCGCGGCTCGTGCAGCGCTCCTACTATTCGCTGAACCCGCAGGAGGTGCCGCAGGGCAGTGGCTCGGGGTTTGTGTGGAGCAAGGAGGGCTATGTGGTCACCAACTTCCACGTGATCCAGCAGGCGTCGCGACTGACGGTGACGTTGCAGGATGGCAGTGCCTATGACGCGGAAGTGGTGGGGTATGAACCGGACAAGGATCTCGCGGTGCTGCGCATCAATGCGCCCGAGGAGAAATTGACGCCAATTCAGGTGGGCGATTCGTCGTTGCTGGAAGTAGGCCGCAAAGTGATCGCCATCGGCAACCCATTCGGGCTGGACACGACGCTGACCGTCGGGGTGGTGAGTGCGCTAGGGCGTGAGATCGATTCGGTCAGCCGCCGCAAGATTCGTGATGTGATTCAGACCGACGCGGCGATCAATCCTGGTAACTCGGGCGGCCCGTTGCTCAATTCATTGGGGCAGCTGGTGGGCGTGAATACGGCGATCTACAGTCCGACCGGCGTCAGTTCCGGCATTGGTTTTGCGATTCCGGCGAATACGGTTAAGAAGATTGTGCCGGAACTGATCACTTATGGTCAGGTGCAGACACCGACCATGGGCATCTCTGTGTTGCCCGCGCAGTACGCGGATTACTATCGGCAGAACGCGCAGATTGAGGGCGTGGTGGTGATGGATGTGATCGAGGGTGGCGGTTCTATGCGAGCTGGTATGCGCGGTCTGCGGGAGACCAATCAGGGGATTCTGCTGGGGGATGTGATCACGTCAATCGAGGGGGAGAGCATTGCTAACGAAGATGATCTTCTCAATGCGCTGGAGAACCACCGGGCTGGCGATGTCGTCACCGTGACCACGCGGCGAGACAGTGCGACCCAGACCTACGAGATTGAACTGCAGGGAACTGTGGGAGCGGGCCTGCCCGCGCTTAACTGAGTGCATTTGGAAATTTGGGGTCAGAGTAAAAATACAGGCTGTATTTTTACTCTGACCCCAAAATTTTTATCGCGGGCAAGGCCCGCTCCCACAGGGGGTTAGCGGGCGGCGATGTCTGTGCGGCGTTTGGCGACGGAGGAACGGACCTGGTTCGGGGCCGTGCCGCCGACGTGGTTGCGGGCCTGCACCGAGCCTTCCAGCGTCAGCACCTTGAATACATCGTCGCTGATCTGGGCCGAGAACTGCTGCAGCTCGGTCAGTGACAGCGCACTCAGATCCTTCTTCTGCGCGATGCCATAAGCAACCGACTTACCGACGATCTCGTGCGCGTCGCGGAAGGCGATGCCTTTGCGGACGAGGTAGTCCGCCAGATCGGTCGCCGTCGCATAACCCTTCAGCGCCGCGTTGTAGAGATTCTCCTTCTTCGGCTTGATCGCGGGCACCATGTCCGCGTACGCCTTCAAACAGTCGCGCACCGTGTCGATCAGATCGAACAGCGGTTCTTTATCTTCCTGATTGTCCTTGTTGTAGGCCAGTGGCTGCGACTTCATCAGCGTCAGCAGCGCCACCAGATGGCCGTTCACGCGGCCGGTCTTGCCGCGCACCAGCTCGGGCACGTCGGGATTCTTCTTCTGCGGCATGATGGACGAGCCGGTGCAGAAGCGATCGGGCAGATCTACGAAATCGAACTGCGAAGACGTCCACAGCACCAGTTCCTCGGAGAAGCGCGACAGGTGCGTCATCAGAATGCTCGCACAGGCAGCCAGTTCGATGGCGAAGTCGCGGTCGCTCACCGAATCCAGCGAGTTGCGCGTGGCGGCAGTGAAACCCAGCAGCTGCGCGGTGTATTCGCGGTCGATCGGGTAGCTGGTGCCCGCCAGCGCGGCGGCGCCCAGCGGTGAGAAATTCAAACGTGCTCGGCAGTCAACGAGACGGCCGAAGTCGCGCTCCAGCATCTCGTACCAGGCCATCATGTGGTGGCCGAAGGTGATGGGCTGAGCGGTCTGCAGATGGGTAAAGCCAGGCATGATGGTCTCGGCTTCGCGCTCGGCGACATCGAGCAGCGCCAGCTGCAGACGGGTCAGCTCTTTGACGATAGTGTCGATCTCGTCGCGCACATACAGGCGAATGTCGGTGGCGACCTGGTCGTTGCGCGAGCGTCCGGTGTGCAGCTTCTTGCCAGTGATGCCGATGCGTTTGGTCAGCTCGGTCTCGATATTCATGTGCACATCTTCCAGAGCCACTGACCACTCGAAACGGCCGGCGACGATGTCTTCGCGAATCCCTTCCAGCCCGCTGATGATGTCCTGCACTTCCTGCGCCGTGAGGATGCCGACCTTGCCGAGCATGGTGGCGTGGGCGATGGAGCCGTTGATGTCATGGTGATAAAGGCGCTTGTCGAAGGTGACGGAGGCGGTAAAACGCTCCACGAAGGCGTCGGTGGGTTCGCTGAAGCGGCCGCCCCAGGGTTTGATCGCGTCTTGTGTCTTCTCGCTCATAGTCCTTCTCTCATTCATGCCGTCTGGCGCTCAGGGGCGGCGATTATAACAACATAACGCCCCGGTGGGAGCGAGCCTGCTCGCGATTGATCTGTGCCATTCCACTCAATCGCGAGCGGGCTCGCTCCCACACAATCGCGGGCAGGCCCGCTCCCACAGGGCAGGGTGCGGTGTTTTGTCGCATTGTGCTTTGAGCGGTGTGCGGTAATCATCGCCGCATCAGCCACACATCACAGGAAGAAGGACGATGAAGCAATACATAAAAACAATGAAACCTGCCCTCGCTACAGCCGTATTGCTCGGCATTGGACAGACAGCGTTGGCACACACCACTCTGGAAACCTCGACAATGTCGGAAGGAATCCGAGTCGTCAACAACGTGCAGATTGGCCACGCCTGCAGTGCCACCAAACGGGTTATTGCGACTTCTGT
>CAIRBI010000140.1 GCA_903876785.1 uncultured Gammaproteobacteria bacterium | reverse complement strand
GCCGTTGTTGCCGGTGCCGCAGACCACCAGCAGGCACCGCACCTCCGGCCAGCGTTGCAGAATCACATTCAAGACGACGCTGGCGGCGCGCTGCATGAGTTCCGCGCCGGGAATGCCCGCCTGCTCGATAGCATAGCGATCGATCGCGCGCACCTGATCCGCGCTGTAGAGCGCGCGCGGAAGGCGGGTTGAGGAGATGAATCGGTTCACATGCAGCTACCCCGGCAGAAAGTCATTCGCTGATTCTCAATTGCATGAACAATGCGGCCACGCCGCTCATCGATCGAAGCGGTGGATCAGACGACGCACAAGTTGCAAGGCCGATTCCAGTTCGGCGAGCGGCACGTCCTCGGTACTCTCGATTGCCCAGGGATCCTGAATGGCGCGCAAGGCACTGTAGACTTCCTGACCAGCATCGGTAAGACAGACCAGCACAGAACGCTTGTGGTCAGGGTTGCGCTGATAGCGCAGCAGCCCATCCTGCTCCATGACATCGGTGATGCGCTGCACGGCCTGGCGCGATTGGCCCAGTGCCCGCGCAATGCCGGGCACAGTGACGCCGGAATGGGACAGCGCGATTACTCCGATCACTTTCCAGCGGGCACTCGTCAGCCCAAGCGACTCGGCCATGCGGTCGCCCTCGGCCACCAGCAGTCCGTTCAAACGGAACAGCGACAACACCAGATCAAGAAAAGGTTTACGTTTGGGTGAATGAGCCATGTCAGCCTCCGTCATTAACAGGCAGCATGCTGTCATCTTGACCCTCTACTGTCAATCAGGGCTCATAACGATTGACCGGAGATGGCCCGAAGGACAACCAGGTCTCGTTGGCACTCTGATGCACACCCGGCTTGCTCCAGTCACACACCCCTTGCGGGAAAGTTGCCTGCAGGCGGGCCTTCTCGTCGTCGCTGAAGGTCTCCTTGTAGTCGTTGTAGTTGATGGGCTTCAGCTCGCACTTGAAGATGTCATTGGCAAGCGGCCCGCCGGCGACCAGACGCAGACCGGCATGAGGCGGGAAGATGGCGTTGCAGCGCCCGCTGCTGTTGTCGAACAAGTGATCCTTGTCGAACACCGCCTTTTCGATGATGCGCTCACCAGTCTCGGAGAAACAGTCATCCTGCAGGTCGGCAGGTCTGGCACGAACGATCTTGTCCAGCAGAGGCCGCTCAGAAGCGTCCGCCCTCAGTGTGGCGAGCCACTGATCCATCAGCGCCAGATTCTCATCCTCCAGAGACAGACTGGCGAAATGCCGCCGGATCACATAATTGTCGGCATGACCATTGTCCCGTTCCAGGCGCGCCCGCGTAACGAAGGAATACACGCTGGCGTGGAAATTCCCCTCGTGGTCCAGATAGGGCCGGTCGTCGATGATCGGCACCATCGCCAGACCTGCAGAGCCACTTGTCACGCGCCCTGTCTCATAGGCGATGCGGATGGCGTTGTCATCACCGACCACGCGCTCGGGCGTTGGCTCGAAATCGATATCCCAGCCGCCGACCTTCTCGTTCAGGTCCAGAAACAGCGCCTTGTCGATGTGCCCCTCATTGAGCGCGGCGAGCCCGTATTGCACGCCGACGTTGTCGTGAGGACTGACAGCAAATTCACGCTCGGCATTGATCTCGGGAAACAACTTCTCGCCGAAGATGTTGCGCATGCCGTCATAAATCGAACAGCGCACACCGTTCGGATTAGTCACGGGGTCATAGCGCTCGGCAAGCGGAATCTCGTCGGAGCATCCGTCCGGGGCGATCCGGTCAGGGCGACCT
>CAIRBI010000139.1 GCA_903876785.1 uncultured Gammaproteobacteria bacterium | reverse complement strand
GGCGCACGCAGATTTCCAGCACTCC
Organism: uncultured Gammaproteobacteria bacterium; assembly: GCA_903876785.1. Lineage (GTDB taxonomy): Bacteria > Pseudomonadota > Gammaproteobacteria > Pseudomonadales > Pseudohongiellaceae > UBA5078. The sequence continues at coordinate 2,535 of CAIRBI010000139.1, read as the reverse complement.
CTCCCGCGACGCGGACGCCAGCGAATAGAAACGGGGAATGTCACTGCCCGGAGGCAGGATGCCCACCAGATCGCCAGCTTCGAAGGACGGCAGGCCGGACCCACCCAGCATACGCCGCAGCGCCGCAAACGGACCGGCGCTTCTGGCGGCCTGGAAGCGCAGGATGCTCGTCGGCGCCTGCACCTCGACGCCATAGTCTTCCCGCTCCGTGAGCAGCAGGGTTGTAGTCCGCCGTCGCAGCGGCACATGACGCAGCGTCAGGGGCGTGTTGATGGTGTTGCCGACCGCCGTGGCCCAGCGCTCGAAGGTCTGTGCCGATTGCCGGTCGACCAGTTCTGTCTCCAGCAATTGCGGCCAGCCGCGTTGCCGCAACACGGAGGTCACTTCATTGGCATAGGCACAGAAGCACGGGAACTGACGGTCGCCAAAGCCCAGCACTGCCCAGGGCAACTGCGCGGAGTCAGGCACCTTCGCCAGCTTGTCGAGAAATTGGGTGGCCGATGCAGGCGCCGTGCCGTCGCCATAGGTGGCGGCCAGGATGAACAGCCGCTGGGCCTTGCGATAGTGTTTCTCCAGCCGGTTCATGGGGGCGGTGTGGACGTGATAGCCAGCGGCGGTGAGCCCGTCATGCAAGGTCTTCGCGAAGCCCCACGTGGTGTTGGTCTCGGAACCCACCAGAATCACCGTGTCTGCACTCTGTGCAGACGTGTTGCCCACGAGTCGCGGCATCGCGCGGCGCCGTTGCCACCAGATCAGCACTCCCGTGACGGACAGCACGGGCGCCATCAGCGCAGCCACGCCGAGAATGAGACCGACATACCAGAAGGCCTCGCCAGTGTGCAGTTCGAAGATGAAGGTTTGCAGGCTGGCGGCAGTGCCGTAGTCGGAGTAAGACAGCAGCTCGCCAGTTTCCTGATCGATGTAGCCGGAACCCTGGTGGGTGCGCAGGGAATAGACTTCGTTGGTGTCGTCCGGGAATGGGAAAACCAGCTGGTGCAAGTCGCGCAGATCAATCGCCTGCAGTGCGCTCAGCGTGCCGACCGGGGTTGGCGTCCCGCCCGAGACCGCTTCGGGAAACAGCGCCTCGACCTCCTCGGCTTCGGTGACCAGCTCGAAGCGGATCGCCGACATCCACACTCCGGTCAGAGAGGACACCAGCAGGCCGAGGACCGCATAGCGGGCAATCTGCGTGTGCAACCGCTGGCTGCCGGTGCCGCGAATAGTGCTGAAAAGATGGCGCCAGCCGCCGGCGCGGTAGGCCAGCAGAAAAGTGCCGGATATACACATCACCGCCATCAGCAGCGCCAGGAAGCCCGCCGCGCCGCGTCCGATATCGTCCAGCAGGAAGGAGCGGTGCAGATCCTTCATCCAGCTGAAAACCGGAGAGGGTTCGTACGCGGAGATGCGGGCGCCAGTGAGCGGGTCCACGATGTCAGCGGCGGGATTGCCGTCCTGACTGAAATAGACCAGCACCGCTCCGGAGGGCAGGCGTTCGATCTGTTCGGTGGCGGGGTATTGTGCCAGCACCCGCTCCGCCACCTCGGCGACACTGGTGGCTCCCGAAGGCGGAACGGTGGCGATGGCGCGTTCGAGTGCGGGGCTGAGCGACAGCACCGCGCCGCTCGTGGCCAGTACGATCAGAAACAGCGCTGCGAACAGGCCGGGCAGAGAATGCAGACGACGGAGCATCACCGTCCTCCCTGAGGGTGGTTACCGGTGGCTTTACAGTGTGACAGTCAGCGACTTCACATAGCCCTTGCCAACGACGGCCTGGCCTGAGCCCGCCGTCGTCAGGGGCGCCTCTGCGTCGATGCGATGTTCGCGCTGGTCTTCCACAGCGCTGTCCACCCGCACCAGGTAACCTGCGTCGATCAGGGCATCATCCACGGCAACCTTGATGGTCAGGGAGTCGCCGCTGCTGACGCTGGCGCCGGTCATGCCGTCGTACTCGCTCGACTTTCCACCGCTGCCACGGGCCCAGTCGAGCAGATGCTTGTAATACTTGCTCTTGCCGCCTGCGATATGGAGCGTGCGCTGGTACTTGCCTGCGGCGTCCGTGAGGTAGATCGCCAGATAGGCGCCGTCACCGCGATAGGCATTCAGTTCAGTGGTGATCGTGACTTCGCGCGCTTCGGCGAAAGCGGGCAAAGTGATGGCAGTCAGCAGGCCGAGAGTGGCAAGTATCTTTTTCATGACGATTTCTCCGTTGGCTTTTTCTGTCTTCAAGAATTCTGTTGTGGTGTCGTACTTTTAGGTTGCTGCTGTGCAGCCGGGCATTCAATGCGGCCGCTGCTCCTCGCGGTGCTCGCGCTCCCGGCGCTCGTGTTCTTCGTCTTCCAGCTCCAATTCCTTGAGCTGCAATGAGGCGGGCGAGTAGGTGGCCTCCACCTGTCTGCCCTGCTCGTCCACTCCACGCACCTTGTAGCAGCCGTCATCGACGCGTATGCGATAAACGGTCCAGCCCTGTGCCTCCAGCTTCTGCTTGAGCTGCTCGCGCGGCTGCCAGCTGGCGATGGGGTCCGTGCAATCGTCATC
>CAIRBI010000138.1 GCA_903876785.1 uncultured Gammaproteobacteria bacterium | reverse complement strand
TTACAAGGGCAACGCACTGGGTGCGCTAGCTACACCAACGGGACTCTCCAGCGAAAACTTCGGCACGGCGGTGACTCTCAACGCCGACACGAGTTTCAAGATCGCCATCAACGGTGTCAGCAGTGATCTGATCACTGTGCCGGGGAGCAGTGGCAGCCCGCAGGTCTACAACACCCCGGATGCTCTGATTGCGGCGGTCAATGCGCAGCTTCTCGCCGACCCGCTGTTTCAGGCCGATGCCGCTGTGACAGCCTCCGGCGATGTGTTGACGGCGGGCTATGATTTTTCTCTGGACAATCGCACGTTCAGCGTCAGCCTTGATGGTGGTGGTACCAGTGTTGCCGTGCTGGTGGACGGTGATGCCAATCTCGTCTCCTTTGGTGGGGAGACACCCGGCACGCTCGCCAACTCTCTGGCGGCAGTGCAGGCGGGAATCGATGCGACGGCACTGAACGGACTGGTCGAGGCACGTCTCGACGGCAGTGATCAGCTGTACTTTGCTACCGTGGCAACGGGCAGTGCCGCACAGCTAATGCTGGCCGCCGATGATTTCAATATGGGTAGTGCCAATAGCATTGGAGACGAGGCCGAAGTCGTCACCGTCAGCTATTCCTACGATGCTGACCTGCAGTTCGGTCAGCTGAGTTTCGCGTCGGCCAGCCTCGCCGACGAGGTGGCATTCACACTTGTCAGCACCAACGCAGGCAGCAAGTTGGGTTTGTTCGATGGCCTCAATCCGATGACGACAGCGACCACTGGCGTCGATGTGGAAGGCACCATCAATGGGATCGAAGCGACGGGTAACGGCCAGTACCTGCCCGCCAACACGGGCAATGTGCCGGCCCGTCCCGGCTTTTATCTCAACACTGCCTATGGAGATCTCTCGGCGAGTACCCTCTCGGACTCCTTCAAGGTGACGGTGGACGGCGTCGAGTCTGACGCCATCAGTCTCGGAGTGCTTGGCAACGTCAATCCCACCGTGGTGGCTTCGGGCATGCAGACGGCCATCAACAACAGTCCCGCTCTGCTGGCAGCGGGTGTCGAAGTGGTCGTCGAATATGATGCATCCAGTGGTGGTTTTGGCATCATCTCCGCGAGCACGGGGGCATCGTCGAGTGTGCGCATCACGGAGCTGAGCGGAAGTGCCGGCTCCATTCTGGGCTTTGCGATTGGACTTGGCGAGCAGGGTGCAATCGGCGTTGATGCATCCGGAGAGCCAGATCCTTCCAGTGGCATCCGCCTGCTGGTCAGTGGCGGGGAAATCGGTGACCGCGGCTCCGTCAGCTACATCAAGGGGGTCGCAGATCGCCTGGCGACGTTACTGGATGGCTATCTGGAAACCGACGGGATCTTTGCCGCACGCACCGACGCATTGAATCTGGAGTTGGAAGACATCGCCGAAAAGCGCGTCAAGCTGGACGAGCGCATTGAGCGCTCGGAGGCGCGTCTGCGCACTTCGTTTCTTGCCAATGACAAGATCATCAACATGCTCAACTCGACTACCGACTTCCTCACGTCGCAGTTGTCTCTGCTCGAAGATCTGGCGAGTGCGACCATGGGTAAAAAGTAATCAAAATCAGCAACCAGACATTAGGCTGTTTCTACGCAAATCATTGGAGAACTTTATGTACGCCAGACAATCTGCTCTCGCGCAGTACCGCAAAATCGATACGGAGAGCGCGCTCGAAGGGGCCAGTCCTCATCGTCTTATCCAGATGCTGATGAGCGGTGCCCTCGACCGTATGCTGCAGGCCAAGGGTGCCTTGCAGCGCCGCGATATTGCCGCCAAAGGGTTGATGCTAGGCAAAGCGATTTCCATTATTTCTGGCCTGCAGGCGAGTCTGGACAAGGAGGCTGGTGCCTCGATCGCCGACGATCTCGACAGTCTCTACGACTACATGCAGAGGCGCTTGCTGGTGGCCAATCTCAAGAACGATGTAACAATCGTCGATGAGGTTGCTGCGCTGCTGATTACAGTGAAATCCGCGTGGGACAGCATTGACCCGAGTGCCGGTGCAGGAGCAGGCACTGGTACGGGAACATCCAGCGCAGCGCCGGAGCATGCCGCCCAGCTTTGAATTGACTAATAACATCTCGCATTGTCTAATTGCTGCGCTTTTGAACAGAGCACTAGCAGCGGTCAGTTTGTGAGTTGGGAAAGGTTAATTTGAACAGCGCCGATCATGGGAAAATCCTTCTAATTGATGACGATAAAAAATCCAGCCACGACTTGACTGTGGTGCTGGATTTCCTCGGTGAACGGGTAGCGGTGGCTGGCAGTCGCAGCTGGCGCAGGGTGGTTCAGGAAGAATTCCGAGCCCCGGAAAGTGTGCGGCTCGCGATGATCGGCGCGCACACGGATGATTTGCTCGCCAAACTCATCACCGAGGTGAAGCACTGGGAGCCGGGCGTCCCTCTGGTGTTGCTCGGCACCGCAGAGCGTTTCAACAATTTGCCCGACGAACTGCGTGTACTGATTACCGCGACCTTGCCGTTGCCGCTCACCTATCAATCCCTCCTCGATGCCCTGCACAAAGCTCAGGTCTACTTTCAACACTATAACCGCCTGCGTGATATTGGTGGAGTCCGTGACTACAATATGTTTCGCAGTCTGGTGGGCACCAGTGCCGAGGTGCAACGCATCCGTCAGATAATGGGACAGGTTGCCGACAAGGAAGTGACGGTACTGATTACGGGTGAGTCAGGCACCGGCAAGGAAGTGGTCGCGCGCAATCTGCATATGAATTCCCGCCGTTGCGGCAAGCCTTTTGTCCCGATCAATTGTGGTGCGATTCCTCCGGAGCTGCTGGAGAGCGAATTGTTCGGTCATGAGAAGGGCGCCTTCACCGGAGCGATTGCAACGCGCGTCGGGCGATTCGAACTGGCGGAAGGTGGCACTCTGTTCCTCGATGAAATCGGCGACATGCCGCTGCCAATGCAGGTCAAGCTGCTGCGTGTACTGCAGGAGCATTGTTATGAGCGCATCGGTGGCACGCGCACCATTCATACGGACGTGCGTATCTTCGCAGCCACTCACAAGAACCTGGAGACGATGATCGAGGCCGGTACCTTTCGGCAGGATTTGTACTACCGCGTCAATGTTTTTCCGATTGAGATGCCGGCCCTGCGCGAGCGCGCCGACGACATTCCGTTCCTGCTCAACGAACTGATCAGCCGACTGGAGCACGAGAAGCGCGGCTCCGTGCGTTTCAACAGCAGTGCAATTGCGTCCATGTGCCGACATCCGTGGCCTGGCAATGTCCGAGAACTGGCCAATCTGGTGGAGCGCATGGCGATTCTGCACCCGCACGGCATTGTGGGCGTGCATGATCTGCCGCCGAAATTCCGCCACCTGGCCGAAGACGAAATTGTTTCACTGGAGAGCCTGCCGCTATTGCAGGCGCCGCTACCCAGCGATCCGAGAGCGGGCTCTCCGCAGGCGCTGCTGCCGCTGAATGGATTGGATCTCAAGCAATATCTGGCCAATCTGGAGAGGGATCTGATTGAGCAGGCGTTGAACGACAGTGGTGGCATTGTGGCGCGTGCCGCCGATCGCTTGAATATCCGCCGTACGACGCTGGTCGAGAAGATGCGAAAGTACGATATGCAACGCAAGGTGGATGAAGACGAGTGACATCGCCATACAAGAGACTCTGTTCGCGCGTCACCTTGAAAACGTAAAGGCCCGCCAGCGGTCGCGTGCCTACAGCCCCGTCAGTGCCTGCCCGTCAACCGTCGCCGATTCCAGTTCCAACTCCGTAGTCCCCGAGTCGCTGACCTGCTCCAGCCGCACCAGCAGATAACCCCAGTCTTTTGCGAGCCACACGGTCGTCTTTCGACTGCTGCCGGGGTCGCGTATGCGTTCGATGCGAAGCGTGTTCAGATTGCCGGCCGGCGTGCTTAGGACTTCTTCAGCGGTGACGCGATACAGATGCACCTCAATATCTTCGGCATCGACGATGTTGTAGCTGACCTCGGTAAGGCCGCCCGTGCTGATGTCCCGGCCCATCCGAGTGCCGTAGCTGAGTTTGTCCATGATGCCGGGTTGCAGGGGCAGGCTCCAGGACTCATCCTTGTAAGTGCTCTGTGCGACATTGTTGGCCCAGTCGAAATCGACGCTTTCGCTGCGGCTGCTGATGCCAGTCTGATCGTAGCGGTACTGCAGAGGAATAAGTTCGCCTGCCAGCCACCGAAACTCGCTGCTCTCGGCCACACTACCCACCGTGGCGCCCAGCAGGGTCAGCGTCACACTGTTCTGCAAGCGATAGACTTCGCCTTCGACAAGCTGCAGGGTTCGAAAAGCCTTCGCTCTCATCCCCATGGCCCTGGCCTCGTAGCGTGCTTCGAAGGGCTTCAAAGGGGCAGCGTCCGTGGTGCTGTTGGCAACAGGTTCCGCAGCCATGCTGGAAGAGGCGGTTCCGAAGGTTGCGGATACCGTCATAAGCACCGCTGTTAGTATTGCAGCAGTCGTCAGTCGCGTTTTTATCATGAATATTCCCGAATCCCGTTGCCAGTCAGTCGTGTGCCATCCAGCCAAACACCGCTGTCAAACATGTGCAGGCGCCCTGTTGCAAACCAGCTTACGGCCTTAGGGTAGATGACATGTTCTTGGCGAGCAACTCTTGCTGCCAGGATGTCACGAGTATCGTCCGGCAACACAGGCACTACGGCCTGCAGGATCACCGGTCCACCGTCGAGCTCTTCGGTGACGAAATGCACGCTGACTCCGTGCTCCTTCTCGCCTGCCTCCAGCACCCGCTCGTGGGTATGGGTGCCACGATAATTGGGCAATAGAGACGGGTGGATGTTCAAAACTCTACCCGCATAGTGCTGGACAAACTCCGCGCTGAGAATACGCATGAACCCGGCCAGCACCACGAGCTGTGGATTGAAGGCGTCAATCTCCTGTATCAGGCGCTTATCGAAGGATTGTCTGTCCGGATATTGTCGATGATCGATGACCAGGGCCGGGATGCCAGCCTTGGCGGCGCGCTCCAGGCCGAAGGCATCGGCCTTGTTACTGATGACGGCACTGATCGAATAGCCGCCACTCTCACGGGTGTCGATCAATGCCTGCAGATTGCTGCCATTGCCCGATATCAGCACCACTATCGAGCAGGGGGCTGTGCTCATCGCACCTGGCCTTCGAGCACGACGGGAGCAGCACCAGTCTCCGCGCTGCGGATATAGCCCAGTTCGAATGCGCCCTTATTATGCTTGGTGAGAATCGCGAGGGCTTTCTCGCAGTCTGCAGCAGGCACGCAAACGATCATGCCGACGCCGCAATTGAAGGTGCGGATCATCTCTGATTCTTTGATGTTGCCTTGCTTCTGCAGCCAGTGGAAGATCTCCGGACGCTGCCAGGTGCTCAGGTTGATGACCGCCTGGGCGTTGTCGGGCAGGACACGGGGCAGATTTTCGACGATTCCGCCGCCGGTAATGTGGGCGAGGGCATGTACTGTGACCTGGCCTTTCAGGGACTGAATGGCTTTAACGTAGATTTCGGTGGGCGTCAGCAACACTTCACCAATGCTCTTGCCGCCGAAATCCGCACTTAGTGGTGTGCCGCTGACTTCCAGCACCTTGCGAATCAGGGAGTAGCCGTTGGAGTGCGGGCCGGAGGAAGCCATGCCGATCAGCTTGTCACCGGGTTTGACGAGGTCATTTTCGATGATCTCGTCCTTCTCGACGATACCGACGGCGAAGCCCGCCAGGTCGTAGTCTTCCTTCTTGTACATACCGGGCATTTCTGCGGTCTCACCGCCGATCAGGGAGCAGCCGGACTGCAGGCAGCCCTCGCCAATGCCTTCCACGACCTGCGCCGCTTCGTCGACATTCAGTCCACCGGTAGCGTAGTAGTCGAGGAAGAACAAGGGTTCGGCGCCACAGACGATCAGGTCGTTCACGCACATAGCCACCAGGTCGATGCCGATGGTGTCATGTTTGCCAGTCTCGATAGCCAGTTTCAGCTTGGTGCCGACGCCATCGGTAGCGGAGACCAGCACCGGGCGGCGATAACCCGCCGGGATTTCGCACAAAGCGCCGAAACCACCCAGACCGGAGAGCACCTCCGGGCGGCGGGTCTTCTGGGTGACGGCCTTGATCTTTTCGACCAGGGCGTCGCCTGCGTCGATATCGACTCCGGCGTCCTTGTAGCTGAGTGAAGGGGTGCTGTTGTGGCTGGTGTTCTGTGTCATTGGCAGGGCGTCCGTATGGATGTCTTGGAGGCCGCGATTCTACCAGCTGACTGCCTTTCCGGGTACTTTCCCGACGAACTTAAATCGCTGTCGTGTCAAAGAATGAGGGATCGGGTATCATGCGCGGCATGAAATTCTTACCGTTAATCAACATCTTTGCTATTTCTGCCACGCTGGCTCTCTGGCTGCTGAGTGCGCCCGGCGCTCATGGTCTTGTGGTAGATGGCCTGTATGTGCAGGAGATTGCCGTTGCCGATCAGGGCGATGCCGAGCAGCTGCGTGCCTATCGGGAAGGGCTTGCCGAGGTCATTCTCAAGGTCACTGGAGAGGAGCGTTGGCTGCAAAGTGGCGATGTCACGCGAGCGCTGCGAGACGCGCAGAGCTATGTGCAGGAAGTGACCTACCGGAGCAGTTCGGCGGGCTTGGCCCCACAGACCTTCATTCGAGTGATTTTTGATCGTGCACTGGTCGACAGGATGCTCACCACTGCTGGCATTCCTGTGTGGGATCGCAATCGGCCCTCCGTGTTGCTGTGGCTGACCGTGCAGGGTGCTGATGGGCAGCGGGAGTTGCTCGGTTCCGACTCGGAACACCCTGTGCTGGACCTGATCAGAGAGTTCTCCCTCAAGCGCGGCGTGCCGATATTGCTGCCGCTCATGGACGTGGAGGACCGGCGCAATCTGCCTGTGGATGTCGCCTGGAGCCTCAATGAGCAGGCCATCCGCAATGCCAGTGCCCGCTATGGAGCAGACAGCGTCCTCAGCGGGCGCGTATTGCAGTCGCCTGCAGGAGACCTTGTGGGCTTGTGGCAGTTCCTGTTCAGAGATAGGGTAGAGACCTTTGACAGCTTCGAGCGGGATCTTGCTGTTTATACCAACATTGCCCTCAGTCGGGTGACCGCAGCACTGGCGACGCATTTTGCCTTGGCACGGCAGGCCTCTACCCAGTCTGATCAGCGCATCACCTTGCGTGTAGAAGGAGTCGGCGACGTCACAGCGTATGTCGATCTGCTGGCTTACTTGCAGACCCTCTCTGTCGTGCAATCCGTATCCGCCTCATTACTTGATGGCACCAGCCTGGAGCTGGACGTGCAGTTGTCCGGCAGTACCTATCTGTTTACTGAATTCATCAGCCTTGGCCGCGATCTGGTGCCCGACCAGTTACCAGAGTCCGACGCTTCCGAAAGTGTTCTGCATTATCGCTGGGTGCGTTGAAGGATGTCCCGACGTGCCCCCCGACAGTTGTCGCTCGGCATCAGGCTTGATGATTCGGCGACCTTCGGGAATTTCTTCGTCTCTGAGCCTAACCGTCAGCTTGTGGCGCATCTGCGCCAGGCTCTTGACGAATCGCACCAACCGCAGCAACAGTACAATTACCTCTGGGGTCCGGAAGGCGCCGGCAGCACACATCTTCTGCAGGCGCTGTGTCACCAGGCTGATGACTGTCAGAAGTCCGCATTCTATATACCGCTGGCCAGTTTCAACGAATACAGCCCGGCCATCTTCGAAGGTCTGGAGTCGCTGGCGCTGGTGTGCCTGGACGATGTGCAGGCAATCGCCGGGAATGCCGACTGGGAGCTGGCGCTTTTCAATCTCTTCAATCGTCTTCGAGAGAGCGGCACGTGCCTCTGCATCGCTGCGACAATGAATCCCCGCCAGTTGCCCTTGGCCCTGCCTGATTTGCTATCGCGACTGCTTTCGGGTGTGATTTTTTCAATGCAGCCACTGGAGGACGCCGACAAGATCCTTGCCCTGCAGTTGCGGGCGCGGCAGCGCGGTTTTGAAATCAACGAGGAAGTGGCCAGTTACGTGCTGCAGCGTAATGACAGGGGTATGAAAAATCTTTTTGGTCTGCTGGAGCTCCTCGATCAACACTCGCTGGAGACCAAGCGTCGCATCACCATTCCCTTGGTGCGCGAGCTAATGGGCTGGTCTGCAGCAGGTTCTCAGAGCGAAGTCTTGTAGAACTCGCGATAACTGCGGATGTAGATGACCAGCGCGCAGAACAGCACCGACAATTCCAGCGTGACGACAATGCCATAGACGCGGGTCTGTTCGACAAACGCTGTCTGCACAGACACCACGAAATAAAGCAGTACGACAAAGGATAGCCACCCGAAAGTACGCAGATGTCGTCGTCGCAACCCCGGTGTGAAAATGAGCAGAGGCACCATCTTCAGTATCCACAGAAAGCCCAGTGCGGCGATATTGCCATCAGGAATCTGCCAGAGACCATAGGCTGTGTATGTGCAGAGCAATGCATAGAACGTGAACACCACCACGAGTCGCGATTTTTCGATGACTGCAGGAGGTGTGTCACCTGTGGGGGTTATGTTTTCGGTGGAATCTGCGGTCATGGTCTGCTCGGATTGCTGCGGTGGCATGGAATTGTGGTGTTGAGTCATTAGAGCAACTTCAGGGCCAGAGTGGCAACGCGTTTGCCCAGCGCGATACAGAGTTCACTCTCCGAGTCATCCAGTTTGCGGTCGCCGTCTTTTCCCGCCAGATGACTGGCGCCATAGGGCGTTCCGCCAGACTGTGTCGTCATGAGTTGCGGTTCGCTGTAGGGCAGTCCGCAGACCAGCATGCCATGGTGCAGTAGTGGATTCATCATGCTGAGCAAAGTGCTTTCCTGCCCCCCGTGCATACTGGCAGTCGATGTGAAGACGGCCGCTGGCTTGTTGATGAGTGCGCCTGACAACCACAGCGCACCAGTGTTGTCGATGAAATATTTGAGTGGCGCTGCCATGTTGCCAAAGCGGGTGGGGCTCCCGATGATCAGTCCGGCGCAGTGACGCAAATCGTCTTCACTGCAGTAGAGTGCGCCACTTTCCGGGATCGCGGGCGCTGTGGCTTCACACACGGCAGAGACGGGTGGCACCGTTCGCAGCCTGGCTTCGATTCCCGATCCGGCTTGTTCGATACCACGACCAATCAGGCGCGCCATCTTTTCAGTTGCACCTGTGCGAGAGTAATACAGGACGAGGATGTAGGGAGTGGTCGAGTGCTGCGGCATGACGATTCATGTCTCCTGACGATACGTGGGGCTGCTGTGATTTCTGGCGCTGGCATTGTACCCGGTATCGCGGGTGTCATTCAGCCGATTTTCTTGTCGACGCCGCACTGGAGTTGTGAGAATCGACGTCGAGGTCGATAAAGCGGATTTCGCCCATCTGCTTTTGCAGCAACGCGTCGGCCTCCTTCAACAGCCGCTGGACTTTCTTGCGAGAGAGACAGGAGCCTGGAGTGGAGGTGTCGCGCGTGAAGTGTCTTATCTTTTCCCTGACTTCCATCACGGTACAGTTTTCCACAGCGCCCGAAGGAAGATATTTTTCGGGATCTTCATGTGTAGGTCGAATGAAGTCGATATCACACAGCAGCGCGAGGATGTCGTCGATCACCAGCGGATTGAGACGCAAGCGAGCAGCGAGCTCTTTGGCGCTCCACGGTTCTTCATGGTGCTGGAAGTGTTCGATGATCAGATACACCACACTCAGGATGCCGATCTCCTGTTCCACGATGCTGAGTTGTGACTTGCGTTGGCCTGAGCGGGCTTTGGCAGGATTCTGATGATAGTAGGCGATACAGGAACCGGTCAGCAGGACAAGCCAGCCAAGATACATGAACATCATCACCAGAATGATCGAGAAGAAGGCCAGGTAGATGACCTCATTGCTGCTTGAGTTGGTGAAGACGCTTTGAAATATCTGTCCCATGGCTTTCCAGATCAGCGTCGTCATCAAGCCGCCAATAAAAGCCGACTTGAAGTGCACCCGGGTGTTGGGGATGAAGCTGTAGGCGAATGCGAAAGCCAGGGACATGACCAGAAATGCTGTGCTGAAGCCGAGAATCTGCAGGAGGAATCCGCCAAAACTCAGTTGCTGCAGATAGCGTTCGAACACATTGGTGTTGATGTAGGATGTGATGCCGACGGAAACGAAGATCAACAGCGGACTGGCTATGATTGCAAACAGGTATTCACTGACGCGATTGGCTAAATTGCGACCCTTGTTCACCGACCAGATGAAATTGAACGACGCTTCCACCTTCTGCATCATGTTGAGTACGGTGTACAGCAGTACTGCCAGACTGACGATGCTGAGGACGTCGACGCGCACATTTTCGACGAAATTGATGATGGTGCGCGTCAATTCCACACTGCGCTCGCCCAGTGGCGACAGCAGATTCAGTAGGGCTGGCTCCATGGCGTTGTGTGCGCCGAGTCCCTTCAGAACGGAGAAGGTGAGCGCCAGCAGTGGAATGAACGCGATAACGGTGTAGTAAACCAGCCCCATTGCACGCAGACTCAGCTGGCCTTCGCCGAGATCACGCACGACCGCGTAGGTTATCTGCAGCGCCCGGATAAGTGCGCGCCGCCACGCAGGCAGAGCCGGAAGGTCAGAGTTCCATATCAGGTCGTTAAGTTGCTGCTTGAGCCTGATGGACAGCGCCCTGTATTTGTTCTGTCCCATCCCCATACAGCCTTGCCTCATGTGTCAGCATTACGGTCGGTGAAGGGATATCGGTCTGCAGCGGAATTCAGCTTGGACGAATTCTGCCCCTCACGAACGCCATGATATCCGCGACCGGGATCAATTCATTGTCGGTGCCGCGTCGATATTTGTATTCCAGAACGTTCTGTTCAATACCACGCTCTGAAACCACTATGCGGTGCGGGATTCCCATCAGTTCCATGTCAGCGAATTTCACTCCTGTGCTGGTCTTTTTGTCTCTGTCATCGAGCAGGACTTCGAACCCCGCATCGGTCAACTGCGCCAGCAGATTCTCGCTCAACTCGCGAACGGCGTCGGACTTGTGTGCGTTCAGCGGGATGATCGCGATCTGAAAAGGGGCTATGTTGTCGGGCCAGATGATTCCCTGCGCATCATGACTTTGCTCAATGCAAGCCGCCACGATACGGCTGACTCCAATGCCGTAGCAGCCCATGATCATGACCACGGTCTTGCCGTTCTCGTCTAATACGGTGGCATTCATGGCCTCGCTGTATTTGGTGCCGAGCTGGAAAATATGCCCGACCTCAATGCCGCGCTTGATCAACAGGGTGCCTTTGCCATCCGGGCTCAGATCGCCTTCCTTGACTTTGCGGATATCGGCTGCGGCGTCGTAGTGACAATCGACGCCCCAGTTGGCGTCCATCAGATGCTTGCCATTGACGTTGGCGCCACACGTGAAGTTGGCGAGATCCACTACGCTGAAGTCAGCAATGACCGGAATCTCTAACTTGAGAGGACCGAGGCTGCCGGGTTTGCAGCCCAGCACACGTTCGATGTCGGCATCCTCCGCCAAAGTAAACGGGGACGCGACGTGCGTCAGCTTCTCCGCCTTGACCGTATTGATGTCCTGATCGCCGCGTATCAGCAGCGCCACCAAGCCTGATGGATTGGTGGCATCAACAACGGCCTTAACGATCAGTGTCTTCACAAGGCGCCGCGCTTCGATACCCAGCAAGGCTGATACATCCTCGATGCTGTGAGCCTGAGGGGTATCGACCAGCGTGCCGGCTGGTTTGAGGGTCTCTCCGGCGGCGAATGCAGTATCTGGCAAAGTGCCGGTAGCCATCTCGATATTGGCAGCATAGGGGCTGTCCGAGCTGAAGACGATTTCGTCCTCGCCAGAGTCGGCCAGCACATGAAACTCATGGGACATGTTACCGCCAATATTACCGGAATCGGCGAGCACTGGCCTGAAGTCCAGCCCAAGGCGTTCGAAGATACGGCAATAGGTGAGGTGCATGACGTCGTAGGTTTCCTGCAGCGACGCTTCCGATATATGGAAAGAGTAGGCGTCCTTCATCAGGAATTCGCGTGCCCGCATTACGCCGAAGCGGGGGCGGCGCTCATCGCGGAACTTGGTCTGGATCTGATAGAAATTTGCGGGCAATTGTCTGTAGCTGTTGAATTCATTGCGAATAAGGTCAGTGATGACCTCCTCGTGCGTCGGCCCAAGGCAAAAATCGCGCTGGTGGCGATCGACAAAGCGCAGCAGCTCAGGTCCCATCTTGTCCCAGCGGCCCGATTCCAGCCACAGATCCGCTGACTGTACGACTGGCATGGACACTTCCAGGGCGCCGGAGCGATTCATTTCCTCCCGAACGATCGCGGTGACCTTCTGCAGAACCCGCAGTCCGGCTGGAAGCCAGGTATACAAGCCTGTCGCTAGTTTGCGAATGAGACCGGCACGTACCATCAGTTGATGGCTGATCACCTCGGCGTCGGCCGGGGTTTCCTTGAGGGTGGCGATGAGATACTTGCTTGCACGCATAATTTGCAGGAACCTTAAATGAGAAAAGCAGCCCTTGGGCTGCCTCTCTGTTGAACTGATGAACGATTGATGCCCCGCAATTCAAGCGAGCGCAGGGCATTCTGGATCAGAGTGCGAATTCTTTCAGCTTCTTCAAAGGCAGAATCTTCACGCGAGTTGTCGCAGGCTTCTTTGCGATATCCATGAATTCGCCGGGCTTGAATGGGTTCGGTACGTTCTTGCGGGCTGGACGCGCAGGTCGTTTTACCGATTTGATCTTGAGCAGGCCTGGAAGGGTAAATTCGCCGACGCCGCGCTTCTTCATATGGCGTTCGATGATATTGGTCAGTTCATCAAGGACAGCCGAGACTTGCCTCTTGGTGAGGCTGGTATTCTCGGATATTTCATTGAGAATAGTAGTCTTCGTATACTTTTCCTGAATAGCAGTAGTCTTGCTGACGGACGCAGGCGCCTTCTTGACGATTTTAGTAACGGATTTTTCTACAGCCATGCCCATTCTCTTCTAATTAAAGTTATTTCTTATGTTGCCCCTTTCAAAGGGGAGAACCCCAGGATGTCATCCAGCGCGTTTCGGACAGGCGCTACGTCTTCCCTTTACGCCTCTGTGGGAATCCATTTATATAGTATTGACCAGGGGGTCGCAAGCGCTAACCTGAACTTTTCTGCCAATCTCAAGGGGGCTGGCTGCCGTCTGTAATCCTCATGCGCAACACTGAAAATCAAGGTGGATTTTCAAAAATCCAGGCGAATGTCAGTGTCCGGAGCAGGGAAGGGATGCCAGTTGAATTTCAGGTAATGTACAATACACGGTTTTCGAAAGGTCTGGCCGCTATCAATGCGCCAACGTCACGTATTCATGAGTGTTGATTGCATGGGAGTTCAGTGAGCATATGCCGATATACGAGTATCAGTGCGGGGAATGTGGTCATCGACTGGAGGCCCTGCAAAAGATCAGCGATACCCCGTTGAAGGACTGTCCTCACTGTCAGAAGGCTGGACTGGTTCGCTTGATCTCTGCCAGCAGCTTTCGACTCAAGGGTGGTGGCTGGTATGAAACAGACTTCAAGACCGGTGCCAAACGGCATGGGACACAGGATTCCACCGCAGAGAGTCCGACTCCTGTAGCCGGATCGAAAGCTGAGCCCGCCAAGAGCGGCGCTGCGGTGCCTTCCACTGCCGCAAGTGCTGCGAGTGCTGTCAAGCCTGTCTCAGCCTGAAGCGGCAGTATGAATTGGGGATCGGAAAGATGTATGGCCGTCACGACATGCGTGGCATCAAAGAGCAAATTTAAAGATTAATTACAGGAATAGCGTATGCGCAGCCATTATTGCGGACAGTTGAACGAACAGCACGTCGGACAGGAAGTGAGCTTGTGCGGATGGGCGCATCGGCGCCGTGACCACGGAGGCGTGATTTTCGTGGATCTGCGTGATCGCGAGGGAATTGTACAGGTGGTCTTCGATCCGGACAGACCTGAGAGTTTCGCTCTGGCGGAGACTGTTCGCAGTGAGTTCGTGTTGCAGGTCAAGGGGCTGGTCAGGCTCAGGCCCGAGGGGACCAGCAATGCCGAGATGGGCACAGGTCGCATTGAAGTGCTGGCCAGGGAGCTGGTGATCCTGGCCGTCGCCAAGACTCCGCCATTCCTTCTGGATGAGCATGCTGATGTGGGCGAGGATATCCGTTTGCGTCATCGGTACATTGACCTGCGTCGTCCGGAGATGGCAGAGCGTCTGCGCTTTCGCTCCAAGGTCTGTAACACGATTCGCAACTATCTGGACGATAATGGCTTTCTCGATATCGAGACGCCGATTCTGACACGTGCCACTCCAGAGGGCGCGCGCGATTATCTGGTGCCAAGCCGTACTCATCAGGGCAGCTTTTTCGCTTTGCCTCAGTCGCCACAGCTGTTCAAACAAATTCTGATGGTGGCGGGCATGGACCGTTATTACCAGATTGCGAAGTGTTTCCGTGATGAGGACCTGCGTGCTGATCGTCAGCCAGAATTTACTCAGATAGATATTGAAACATCGTTCATGAACGAAGAACAGATCATGACGATCACCGAAGAGATGATTCGACAGATTTTCAAGAAACATCTGAATGTGGAGTTTGGCCCATTCCCGCGTATGACTTTCGCAGAGGCTGCGCGTCGCTTCGGATCGGACAAGCCTGATCTGCGGATTGCCATGGAACTGGTGGACATCGCCGATCTCATGAAGGACGTGGAGTTCAAGGTCTTCAATGGCCCGGCCAACGATCCTGGTTCGCGAGTGGTAGGTTTGCGCGTTCCTGAAGGCGCACGCTTGAGCAGAAAAGAGATCGACGATTACACTAAATTCGTTTCGATCTATGGTGCGAAGGGCCTTGCATGGATAAAGATCAATGATCTCTCCGCCGGGGTTGAAGGGCTGCAGTCACCGATTCTGAAATTCATGCCTGAGCAGGTTGTTCACGACGTGCTCGCTCGACTGGGTGCGCAGACCGGCGACCTGGTGTTCTTCGGTGCGGACAAGCTCAAGATCGTCAACGAGTCGATTGGTGCATTGCGTCTACGTGTCGGCGCCGACATGGGCATGATCAAGGGTGCCTGGGCTCCTATGTGGGTCGTGGATTTCCCGATGTTCGAAGAGGATGGCGAAGGTGGTTTGACCGCCTTGCACCACCCGTTCACTGCGCCATCCTGCAGCGTCGAAGACCTGCAGCGCGAACCCGAGAAGGCGCTGTCTCGTGCTTACGACATGGTTCTCAATGGCACCGAACTAGGTGGCGGCTCGATCCGTATCAATCAGACCGCAATGCAGCAGACTGTGTTCAGGATATTGGGCATCGACGAGGAAGAGGCGGAAGAAAAATTTGGCTTCCTGTTGTCAGCTCTATCCTATGGTGCGCCTCCCCACGGCGGACTGGCATTTGGTCTTGATCGTCTGATCATGCTGATGACTGGCGCGACCTCGATCAGAGAAGTCATTGCGTTCCCGAAAACCCAGTCTGCAGCATGTCCTTTGACAAACGCGCCTGGTCAGGTGTCAGCAAAGCAATTGCGTGAGTTGAACATCAGAGTGCGGGAAGCTGCGGTCAAAGAGTAAAGGTTCTGGGGGTTGATGATGGCTGGACACAGTAAATGGTCCAATATCAAGCATAGAAAAGCGGGTCAGGACGCCAAGCGGGCTAAGGTGTTCACCAAGATGATCCGCGAGCTGACGGTTGCTGCCCGACTCGGTGGAGAGCATGTGGCGGACAACCCGCGTTTGCGGGCGGCGGTTGACAAGGCGCTGGGCGCCAACATGACACGTGAGACGATAGATCGCGCTATTGCCCGCGGAGCCGGCACTGCGGAGAACGACAATCTTGAAGAGCTGGTATACGAAGGGTATGGCCCGGGCGGCGTCGCGATATTGATCGAGACGCTGACCGACAACAAGAACCGCACGGTGGCGGATGTGCGTCATGGGTTCTCAAAGTTCGGCGGCAATCTGGGAACCAGCGGCTCTGTTTCTTATCTCTTTGAGAAGACGGGGAGCATCAGTTTTGGCCCGGGCAGTGACGAGGAAAAAGTGCTGGAGATTTCCCTTGAGGCGGGTGCTGACGATGTTCTGGTGCAGGACGACGGCAGTCTGGATGTGATGACTTCCCCGGAGAACTTCGGCAGCGTCAAGGATGCGCTGGCCAAAGCGGGATTGGTGCCGGTCGGATCCGAAGTGGCGATGCTGGCCTCGACAGAAGTCGAGCTCGATTACGATACGGCGGAGAAACTGTTACGTCTTGTGGATCATCTGGAAGATCTGGACGATGTGCAGAACGTCTACAGCAATGCGAGCATTTCCAACGAGATCATGAACAAGCTGTAGATTCTTGCAGCTCTTAGTTATGCAGTCCTGACCGGGAGAATTTTCAATGGCATTGATTCTGGGGATAGACCCGGGTTCACGCCTCACTGGTTACGGCATTATCAACGCGGTGGGGAACCGGCTCGAATATGTCACTTGTGGGTGTATCAGGCTGCCAGACGTTGAGCATCCGCAACGGCTCAAGCTGATATTCGATAGCCTGAGCACCATCATAGAAAAGCATGCTCCACAAGAGTGCGCCATCGAGGAGGTTTTTCTTGGCAAGAGCGTGTCCTCGGCTCTCAAGCTGGGTCAGGCGCGCGGGAGTGCAATTGTCGCGTGCATGCACTATGACCTTCCTGTCGCCGAGTATTCTGCACGCAAGGTTAAGCAGGCGCTGGTGGGCAGTGGAAGCGCCGAGAAGGCGCAGGTGCAACACATGGTGAAGGTATTGTTGGGTGTCACCGGAGATTTTCAAGAGGATGCCGCCGATGCGCTCGCCATAGCCATCTGCCATGCCAATACCAAAGCGAGCCTGATCAAGATTGCAGGTGCGCGATCATTTCGAAACAGTCGGCTGCAATTTTGAGGGGATAGAAGGTGATAGGCAGGATACGTGGCATACTGATCGAGAAGCAGGCGACGGATATCGTCGTTGATGTGCAGGGGGTGGGTTACGAGATTCAGGCTCCGATGAGCACTATTTATCTGCTGCCTTCACTCGGTAAGGAAGTCGTGCTGCACACACATCTTGTCGTGCGCGAGGATGCGCATTTGTTGTATGGGTTTCTTGCGCTTGATGAGCGTCATATGTTCCGCAGTCTGATCAAGATCAGCGGGGTGGGGCCAAAGATGGCGCTCGCCATTCTTTCCGGAATGGCTGTGGATGAGTTCGTCAGAACGGTGCGAAGTAATGATCTTGCCGCTCTGGTGCGCATGCCCGGGATCGGCAAGAAGACCGCTGAACGCCTAGTCGTGGAAATGAAGGATAAATTGACGGACTGGAGTGAGATTGCGTCGTCGTCGGTGTCTTTAACGACTGCCGCTCCCTCCGGTCCCACTGATCGACAAATGAGTCAGGAGGCTGAAACAGCGCTGGTCGCGCTGGGGTATAAGCCTCAGGAGGCAGCGCGTGTGATCGCTCAGGTTCTCAAGCTCAATGGTGACCTCAACCGCAGCGAAGAGTTGATCAGACTCGCACTTAGAAGCATGGCGCAATCATGATTGAAGAAGATCGCTTGATCTCTCCTGGCATAAGTCCCAACGATCAGTCGCTGGACAGGGCGATACGGCCCTTGTCGTTGCAGGATTATATTGGACAGTCTGAGGTCAAGAAGCAGATGGAGATATTCATTGGCGCAGCCCGCAATCGGGGCGAGGCGATGGATCACACCCTGATATTCGGTCCGCCCGGGCTGGGCAAGACGACGCTTGCCAATATCATTGCCAACGAATTGAATGTTTCGATCAAGACCACATCGGGTCCTGTGCTGGAGAAGGCGGGCGACCTGGCGGCCATGTTGACCAATCTGGAGGCGGGGGATGTCCTTTTTATCGACGAGATCCATCGTCTGAGTCCGGCCATTGAGGAGATACTCTACCCGGCGATGGAAGACTATCAACTCGATATCATGATTGGTGAAGGGCCTTCTGCGCGGTCAATCAAGCTCGATCTGCCTCCTTTCACGCTGGTTGGGGCGACGACAAGAGCAGGCTTATTGACGTCTCCGTTGCGAGATCGTTTTGGCATCATCCAGCGCCTTGAGTTTTATTCCACGGCTGAGCTTTGCAGTATCGTCACTCGTTCGGCTGCCATTCTTGGGTGCGAAATCGACAGTGAGGGGGCGTTGGAGATTGCCAGACGAGCGCGAGGGACGCCCAGGATTGCCAACCGCCTGCTGAGGCGGGTCAGGGATTATGCGCAGTTCAGATGTGATGGAGTTGTCGACAAGAGCGTTTCGGGTCAGGCTCTGGATATGCTCAGCATCGACAGCAATGGCTTCGATCATATGGACAGGCGGCTGCTGATGACCATGATCGAAAAATTTGGCGGTGGTCCGGTCGGCATTGACAGCCTGGCTGCCGCTATCTCCGAGGAACGGGACACGATCGAGGATGTTCTAGAGCCATTTCTCATCCAGCAGGGGTTTGTGATGCGAACCCCGCGAGGTCGCGTAGTTACCCCTCACGCATACCTGCATTTCGGGCTGCGCCCGCCAGAAGCGAGCAGGAATCCATCCGAAATTTGACGGATTTTTCTGATCTTGACGCGCTTTCTCTTCCAAGCCGGGTTGAACTTTTTTGTGCCACACTTTGCCATCACAGGGGCAGTATTGGTGCAATCGACAGCAAGATTGCCATTGTTTGCTCGCTGGCTGTGAAACCGAAGGCAGAATTTGGCAAAAACTCTTTGTAAAACACCGGATTGTGTATGAGAAGCACGAAACATGCCTTATAATGCCGCCAGTTTTTCTATGCTGAGAGGAAGTCCAAGTGAGTGATTCGTTGAACGTGTGGCGCCTGATCCTTGAGGCGACTCTGCCCGTGCAATTGGTGATGCTCATACTGTTGGCGGCCTCAGTGACTTCCTGGGTGATGATTATTCAGCGCTGGCTGGTACTCATGGCTGCGGAGAGCGGCATGGCAATATTTGAAAAGCGCTTCTGGTCCGGGATGGATCTTAGCCAGTTGTTCCGCGAAGGCAGTAGTCAGCAGAAGGACAATAAGCCAACTGGCGGTATGGAAAATATCTTCAGAGCGGGGTTCAAGGAATTCATGCGTCTGCGCCAACAGGGCGGCATTGAATCCGATGCGGTTATGGGCGGGGCGCAGCGTGCGATGCGTGTTGCGTATTCCCGCGAAGAAGAAAAACTGGAAAAAAACCTGACTTTCCTGGCGACGGTTGGCTCGGTGTCACCGTATATCGGTCTGTTCGGTACTGTAATCGGAATTATGAATTCGTTTATCAGCCTGGCTGGCCAGAGTCAGGCCAGTCTGCAGGTAGTTGCTCCTGGCATTGCAGAGGCATTGATTGCTACGGCAATGGGGCTGTTTGCTGCGATTCCGGCAGTGGTTGCGTACAACCGCTATTCGTCACGGGTCGAATCGATTACCAATAACTATCTGACTTTTACTGAAGAGTTTGCCAGTATTCTGCACAGGCAGTTGTACAGCAATCCAGGCAAGGCTTAGTGATCGGGTGCAGTTGCGCCTGGAGTCGGTACGGGGATTATGGAGACAGTCAGAAAACGTCGCAGGCCAATGGCAGAGATCAATGTGGTTCCCTACATTGACGTTATGCTGGTGCTCCTTATCGTTTTCATGGTGACGGCTCCATTGCTGACGCAGGGATTGAAGGTCGATCTCCCGCAGGCCTCGTCCGAGCCGATTGACGTAGACGAAAACACGGAAACGCTGGTGGTTTCCATAAGCGCAGATGGTCAGTTTTTTCTCAGCCTCGGCGCGACAGAGGCTGAAGATCCGGAGCCGGTAGCTTTGGAGTTGATTGGGGAGCAAGTTGGCAAGATTATTGCGGCTAATCCGCAGATTCAGGTGTTTGTGGAGGGGGACGGGCAGAGCAGTTACAGTTCTTTCATCGATTTGATGTCAGTTCTGCAGACGGCTGGAGTCGCAAGTCCGAATTTGATCACCAAACCTTTGGAATAGTTTATTTCTGCTGTGACCGCATTCAATGGCTATCCATTCTCGATTTTTCTAGCTGTGGTGCTGCACTGCTCCGTGCTGGCATCTTTGTTCGTGTTTCAGAGAGCCAATACCGAAGTGCTTGACGTCGTCAGTCCGCCAGCCATCAAGGCAACGCTGGTGGGCGAGAATCCGCAGGTGAAGAATTCGCAGGTGCAACAGCAGAGACAGACGCGACGGGTAGAAGAGCAGCGCGCTGAGCAGCGTCGTGCGGAAGAGCAGCAGATTGCCGCCAGAGAGGAGCAGCAGCGCCGGGAAGCTGAGCGCCGCACTGAGCAGGAGCGCAACACCCTGCAGCAAAGGCAGGAACTGGAGCGTAATCAGCAGGCTGAGCGCCAGAAAGAGGCTGAAGAGCAGAAGCAGCGCGAAGAGCGTCAGGAGCAGGCTAAGCAAGAGCAGGAGCGCAAACAGCAGGAGAAGGCCGCCGAGCAGGAACGTGCGCGTCAAGAACAGGCCCTGCAAGCTCAAAAAGACGCCGATGCGAGCGAGATTGCGGCTCAGGAATCGGAAGCAGTGATGTCATACACATCATTGATCCATGATTTGGTACAGCAGAACTGGTCGCGGCCGCCGAGCGCTAGGAATGGAATGGTCACAGTGCTGCGTATAACGCTGGCACCGACCGGGGATATTCTGGACGTCGTGATAGAGCAGTCCAGTGGCGATTTTGCGTTTGACCGCGCGGCTGATACCGCCGTGAGGAAGGTCAACAGATTTAACGAATTGCAGGGTATGCCTTACTCGCTTTTTGAGCGTAACTTCAGATCATTTCGGCTAACGTTCAGACCCGAGGATTTATTGAATTGATGAAAAATGTTTTTCAGATACTGCTGCTGGGGTTTGTGTTCGCCAGAGCGGTGTCCGCAGCTGACCTGAACATCGAGATTACGCAGGGAATCGATAATCCGATTCCGATTGCCATCGTGCCTTTTACCTGGGAAGGGGCAAATGCCATCGGTGAAGATATCGCTGAGGTGGTGTCAGCCGATTTGCAGCAGGTGGGAGAGTTCCGCGCATTGGGGCGTGCCAACATGCTGAGCATGCCCGATGAGGCGGCCGAAGTGTATTTTCGCGACTGGCGTATCCTGGCGCAGGATTATCTTTTGATCGGCAAGATCAATCATTCTCCCGGAAGCCAGTTGGTGCAGGTTCAGTATGAGTTCTTCGATGTCACCCGTGAGCAGAAGCTTGTTGGTGAGGTTTTGACTGGTTCGGTTGAGGAGCTCAGGGATATTGCTCACGAGATCAGCAACGTTGTGTATGAGCAGGTCACAGGCAATCGCGGTGCGTTTTCGACTGAGATCCTCTATGTATCAGCCGAATTTATTTCGCCTGACCTGACGTACTACCGCATCGAGAAGGCAGACTATGATGGTCACCGCTCGCAGATATTGGTTGAATCTCAGGAGCCATTGATGTCGCCGGCCTGGTCGCCGGATGGCCGCCAGATCGCTTATCTGTCTTTCGAGACGGATTTGCCGAGAATCTACATCCAGGAAATTGGCACGGGTGAGCGTCGTCAGATTACCAATTTCCCCGGCATCAACAGTTCGCCGGTATGGTCGCCAGATGGTACCAAGCTGGCCATGGTGCTTTCCAAGGACGGCAGTCCTGACATATATGTAATGGATTTGATGAGCAATCAGTTGACGCGACTGACTGATCATCCAAGAGTTGATACAGAGCCTAGCTGGACAGCAGATAGCAGCTCCGTAGTGTTTACATCAGATCGAACCGGGCAGCCACAGATTTATATGGTTCCCGTTGCCGGTGGTCCCGGCGGGTTTGCCGAGCGGCTAACCTTCGATTGCTTTTATTGTGCAAAGGGACGTTTCCTGCCGGACGGCAAGAATCTTGTCCACGTCAGACGTGAGACCCGCGAAGATAACAGCTATGGTATAGCTGTGTTCAATATGGATTCGCAGCGGGTAATTACACTTACTGACACTTCGCTAGACGAATCTCCCAGCGTGGCTCCAAACGGAAGTATGATCATGTTCGCTACCAAGGTGAACGGCCGAGGAATCCTCGACGCCGTCTCCATTGACGGCCGCGTGAAGTTCCGTTTACCATCCGCGCAGGGCGATGTTCGGGAACCATCGTGGTCCCCGTTCTTAAATTGAAGGTTGTTATACATACATTTGATAGCATCAGCCTATTGGAGGACTTACAGAGTGGGTACGCACAGCATGAAAGTTTTTAAATCAATGATCCTGGCTTTGTCGATTTTGGGCCTTGCGGCCTGTAGTTCGACTGGCGACGAGGAAGCAGCCGCTCAGACCGCCGATACTTCTGGTATCGACGCGACTACAGCAGCAGCACAACGTGCAGAAGCAGAGCGTCTGGCGCGTGAGCGTGAAGCTCAGCAGCGCATTGAGCAAGCTGCACTGAACACGAAAGTGTTCTACTTCGACTTCGACGTGTCTGAGTTCATGGCATCGGATCGCGATGTTCTGGCCATTCACGGTCGTAACATGGCAGCAAATTCAGGCACCCGAGTACGCCTGGAAGGTCATGCCGACGAGCGCGGTACCAGAGAGTACAACCTTGCCCTGGGCGAGCGTCGTGCCAACAGCATCCGTGACTACCTGGTGGTCAACGGTGCATCACTGTCACAGATCGAAACTGTGAGCTACGGTGAAGAAAGACCAGCCGACCAAGGTCAGACAGAAGCTTCTTACCGTCTGAATCGTCGAGTGGAAATCAAGTAATACCGATAAGGCAGATCTAACAGTATGAAACACTACCTCGCAGCGCTTTTTGTAGCAGTGCAGACCGCTACGCTCAGTACTTCTGTAATGAGTGCTGCCGGGGTTGTGGAAGCACAGCCTTACCTGCCCGGCCAGCCCCCTCAGGGGGGGCAGCCGAGCAGTGCTTCATCGAATGATGCCTTGGTCATGCTTCTCGATCAGTTCAGGGAAATGCGCGCTGAACTGGAGACCCTGCGCGGTCTTGTGGAGGAGCAAGGTTATGACATGAGAAACCTCCAGCGAGAATCGCTGGATCGGTACACAGATCTCGACGCGAGGCTCGGTGCCTTGTCGTCTGCCACACCGTCTCCGGCGGGCATCTCTGCCCCTTCTGGAGCAGGTGGTGCGCAACAACCAACCGGCACTCTTCCGGTGGCGGCAGTCATTCAGGCTGCTCCGGCAGCAACCCAGCAAACAATCGTTCAGCCATCGCCGGCCTCGCCTGCACGGGCGCCTTCGACGTTGACGACTCCGGCAAGCGCTATCAATGCTGCGGCGGTTCCGATTGCAGCAGAACCTGCTGTTGTTGCTGTTCCTCCTGCCGCCTCGACAGCAGTGGCCGTCAACAATACTCCAGCAATCCCCACGCTCCAGCCCACTGTGCTTACAGAACAGCAACAGTATCAGCTAGCCCTGGATTCACTGCTGCAGGAAGAACAATATCAGCGGTCAGTCGCAGAGTTCGATCAGTACTTGAGCCTGTATCCGAACGGACGATTCATCACCAATGCCTACTACTGGAAAGGGCAGGCATATTTGAATCTGGCGATGCTCAACGAAGCTCGCGATGCGTTTGAGGTGATAGTCAATCTGTATCCGGATGGACGCAAGGTCGACGACGCCATGTACTCACTGGGCACCGTGTATGACAAGCTTGGTGATACTGATAAAGCCCGGCAGCTTTTGCGCCAGGTGCAATCGCGTTACCCCAACACCTCCGCTGCCAATCTGGCAGATATTTATCTGCGCTCAATGAATTGATGGTCGTCGAGACCACCTTCATGAACGACTCGAACACTCTTCG
>CAIRBI010000137.1 GCA_903876785.1 uncultured Gammaproteobacteria bacterium | reverse complement strand
TGCCACCACTCGGACACCAGAACGCACCGCGCTTGCCCAGTGGATTGTCGCGGTGCAGTGGTGGGTTGTAGAGCGGGCCGATCTGCCAGTCTTCCAGAGCGGCAATCGCCTGTGCACGCATCTCCGGCGTGAAGTCGATCAGATCATCTTCACTCAGACCGCTGGGCTCGTAAGGCAGGGGCTTGGTCGGGAAGGGCTGGGTAGGAGAGAGTTTTTCACCCGGCACCAGAGATTCCGGAACGGGACGCTCTTCAATCGGCCACAGCGGCTCACCGGTCTCGCGGTTGAAGGCGAACAAGATGGCCTGTTTGGTCGCCTGCGCAACGGCCTTGACCTTCTGACCATTGTGGGTGACATCAATCAATATCGGCGCGGTCGGGATGTCATAGTTCCAGACGTCGTGATGGACCAGTTGGAAGTGCCAGCGCCGTTCACCGGTATTGACATCCAGCGCAATCAAACTGGTGCCGAAGAGGTTGTCACCGGGGCTGAAGCCGCCGTAGTAGTCCACTGTGGGCGGGTTGGTCGCCACATAGACCAGACCAAGCTCCGGGTCGGCTGACAACGGCGCCCAGGGGGACACGTCACCGGTATACTGCCAGGCATCGTTTTCCCAGGTCTCATGGCCGAATTCGCCGGGACGCGGAATCACGTTGAACTTCCACTTGAAGTCACCGGTCTTGGCGTCGAAGGCCAGGATATCGCCTGGGATGTTCTCGATACGGGACTGGTTGTAACCTTGCTCTGCAGAGTTACCCACCACCACCACGCCATTGACGACGATGGGAGGCGAAGAGGATGTCACATAGCCGACTTCTTTCGGGATACCGTAGTAGGGGTCATAGTCGTGCCCGAGGTGGGCCAGCAGGTCGATTACCCCGGTCTGGGCAAAGCCTTCGATAGGCACCGGAGCACCAAAACCTTCCAGTGGCGCACCGGTGTCGGCGTCAAGCGCAGTCAGGAAGAACGCAGGGCTTATGATGTAAACCACGCCCTTGCCATCGACTTCGGCATAGGCGACGCCCTTACCGTAGTCGGCACGCATGGAGTATTCCCAGCGGAAGGTGTTCGGTTCGCGGTAGGACCACAGTGTCTCCCCGGTCTCCGGATCCATCGCAATCACGTGACGACGCGGACCGGCCACTGTAAACAGCTTGCCATCCACATAACTTGGCGTTGAGCGGCCGGAAGCCGCCGCAAAGCTGGCGCCATCCCATACCCACGCTTCTTTCAGCTCGCTGAAGTTGTCGGGAGTGATATTGGTGGCGGGGGTGTAGCGAGTGTGGGCGGCATTACCACCCAGGTGTGTCCATTCCACAGAATCCTGTGCCTGAACCGGACTGGTCGCCGCGACCAGAAGCCCCAGCGGCAGCGCCGTCAGCAAGGACCGAGTCAATGAACGCCAGCGATTGCTCGCCAGTTGCCGGGAATCTCCCGACCCAACGTGTTTTTTTATCATTATTGTTTCCTCGTTGAGCTTGTATTTCACTCCGCAATGGCGCGGTTGAACTGTTTTTATATGAGGCACGTTCGTCTAGCGAGACCCGAGCATAGCGCTGGCAGAACAACAAGTCCATAAACAGAATGTGTCAAAAAGCAAGGCAACAAAAAACCCGGCAACCTTGCGGTTGCCGGGTTCATTGCACTGCTGAATCAACTTCTCGGTTTACTGCTTAGTGCGCTGCCGCCGAAGCTCGAGGACCGTGTAATGACATTGCTGTCAGCTTGCTGCCAGTCTGCAGAATGATGTACTGCTCACCTTCGTGCACATAGCTCATCATCCCGTAACGACTTGTAGCGGAGACGGGCACTCGCGCCAGTTCACGTCCGGTAGCCTTTTCGATCGCGAACAGATGCGGCGTACCATCACTCACCTCACCGGCGTAGACCAGCATGGACGGCGTCACCATCATCGGCGCCATGGCGCCGGTGCCGGTGTTGCCGACATCAATACCCGCCAGAGCCGGGTTGTTCTTGATGCGATCAGGCGTCTCGCCCACCGGAATCATCCACAGATGCTCGCCTGTGTTCAGGTCGATCGCCGTGATGCGGCTGTAAGGCGGCTTCCACAGTGGCAAACCGGTTGGATGACGCGGAGCACCGGCGCCCGGGCCATTGGCATAACGCGCCGGAGTCACACCGGTGGTCGTCGTGCCGCTGTCGGTCATGTAGCGCAGATCTGCTTCTTCACCGGGCAGCAGCTGAATCGCGCTGCAGGCGCTCTGCGAGGTCACGAACACAATGCCAGTCTCGGGATCACCTGCAGCCGGACCGGTGATGTTGGAACCACCACCGCCGCCTGGACACCAGAACGCACCACGCTTGCCGAGATCATTGTCACGGTGCAACGGTGGGTTGTAGAGCGGGCCAATCTGCCAGTCGTCCAGAGCGGCGATCGCCTGCGCACGCAATTCCGGCGTGAAATCGATCAGATCGTCTTCGGTCAGACCGTTGAGGTCATAAGGAAGCGGCTTGGTCGGGAACGGCTGGGTCGGCGAAGCAAACTCGCCAGGGACATGTGACTCGGGCACCGGTCGCTCTTCGATCGGCCACAGCGGCTCACCCGTTTCGCGATTGAAGGCAAACAGAATGGACTGCTTGGTTGCCTGAGCTACCGCAGGGATACGCTCGCCATTGATCGTCACATCCAGCAGCACGGGCGCGGTCGGCACGTCATAGTTCCAGATGTCGTGATGGACCAGTTGGAAGTGCCAGCGGCGCTCACCCGTCTCCACATCCAGCGCAATCAAGCTGGTGCCGAAGAGGTTGTCGCCGGGGCTGAAGCCACCGTAGTAATCCACTGTTGGCGGGTTGGTCGGGACATAGACCAGCCCCAGTTCCGGGTCGGCTGACAGCGGCGCCCAGGGAGACACGTCACCGGTGTACTGCCACGCATCGTTTTCCCAGGTGTCATGGCCAAATTCACCGGGACGCGGAATCACGTTGAACTTCCACTTGAAGTCACCGGTCTTGGCGTCAAACGCCAGAATGTCGCCGGGGATGTTTTCGATGCGGGACTGGTTGTAGCCCTGCTCAGCAGAGTTACCGACCACCACCACGCCGTTGACCACGATGGGCGGCGAGGAAGACGTGACATAACCCACTTCCTTGGGAATACCGTAATAGGGGTCGTAGTCATGGCCCAGGTGCGCCAGCAGATCGATCACCCCGGTCTGCGGAAACCCATCGATGGGGACTGGAGCACCAAAACCTGGCAGCGGCGCGCCGGTGTCGGCATCGAGAGCAGTCAGGAAGAATGCAGGGCTGATGATGTAAACCACGCCCTTGCCATCGACTTCGGCATAGGCGACGCCCTTGCCGTAGTCCTGACGCATGGAGTATTCCCAGCGGAAGGTGTTCGGTTCACGGTAGGACCAAATGGTCTCACCACTCTCCGGATCCATCGCGATCACGTGACGACGCGGACCGGCGACAGTAAAGAGCTTGCCGTCCACATAACTGGGCGTTGACCGACCAGATGCAGCAGCAAAACTGGCTCCGTCCCACACCCAGGCTTCCTTCAATTCACTGAAGTTCTGAGGAGTGACGTTATTGGCTGGAGTGTAACGGGTATGGTGTGCGTCGCCGCCCAGATATGTCCATTCCACGGTGTCCTGGGCCTGCGCCGGAGTGGTCGCAGCCAACAACAGCCCCAGTGGCAGGGCTTTCGTCAGGGACCGGGTCAATAAACGCCAGCAATTGCGCGCTGGTTGCCGGGAATCTCCCGACCAAACATGCTCTCTTATCATTATTATTTCCTCACTGAGCAAAATTAAACTGCAGACAAACAGCGATCCTGCTTCCGCTGCAACCTTGGTCTTCCCCTGCGAGGAAGATTAGCGCAGGGTTCAGGTCAAGTCCAACAAACAATAATGGTCAGAGTGCGGCTCAGCCTCGGGTGACAATAGTGCCCGGAGAGTCGATTGAGAACGAGCAGCCAGCGCTCAGTTCCCGCAGCAGCACGCTCAGCGTAGCCTGCATCTGCTCCCGAAACTGCCAGGGGGCATTGATGATGAGCATGCCCGAACCGTGCATACCGAACTCCTCTGACTGCTCCTCCACACTAAGTTCGATGCCCAGCAGATCGGGCAGGTTTTCGCGGGCAAACGCCGACTTCAGCCAGGCGCTGCGATCACGCTGACGCGCCAGCAAGGGATACCACACTGCGATGATGCCGACAGGCCAGCGCCGCTGCAGCTTGAGCACGGTATTGACGACCTTCTGGTAGTCCTGCTTGTCTTCGTAGGCGGGATCAATCAAGGCCAATCCTCTGCGCGGCTCGGGAGGAGTGATCGCCAGCAGGCCCTCGAACGCATCGCGCTGATGGATACTGACGCGCTCATCGGTTCCCAGGGCATGCAGGTTATTGAAACGCAGCTCTTCCACCTCCGCCGGGTGCAGCTCCAACAGATGCATATGGTCATCAGCCCGCAGACAGTCGGCCGCCAGCATCGGTGAGCCAGGATACCAGCGCAGCCTGCCGTCGTCGTTGAGCGCACGAACCTTGCCCACATACAGATTCAGCAGCGGATCAGTCGAACTGTTGTGCCAGAGTTTTGAAATGCCTGACGCATGCTCAGTGTTAAGGCGGGCCTCGGCGCTGTTCAGGTCATAGACCCCGGCGCCGCTGTGAGAATCAATATAGGTAAAGGGCTTGTCCTTGGCGAGTAGTCGCTGCAACAGCCCCAGCAATACCAGGTGTTTGAGCACGTCGGCGTGATTGCCGGCGTGATACCCGTGACGATAACTGAGCATCGAGCTCTCCTGTCAGATGGGACGAGGCTCGGCAATCCCGTGCTTGTTCGCAAAATGGGGATTGGGTGATACCAGAGAGCCGACTATCATGCCGACAAGGCTGGCAAACAAGCCGATCAATTGTGGCTCGAAGGCGATCTCGGGGATAAATATCTCCAGGAACAACCAGCTGCCCAGCCCCATGACGATTGACATCATAGCCCCCAGATTGCTGGCACGGCCCCAGAACAGTCCCGCTGTCAGGGGTACGAACACCCCGGCCAGGGTGATGCGATAGGCATTTTCCACCATGGCGTGAATGTCTGAACTGGACAACGCCGCGTTAGCCACCACCAGTAACGTGAAGACAAACACCGTCCAACGCGTGGAGGTCAGCAGCTGCCGGTCTGTCATGTTGGGGCGGAAGTTCTTCAGAACGTTCTCCGTGAAAGTCACCGACGGTGCCAGCAGGGTTCCGGAAGCAGTACTCATGATGACGGACAGCAGAGCGCCGAAGAACACAGCCTGCAGCCAAAACGGCATATGGGTAATCACAAATGTTGGCAGAACCAGTTGGGCATCCTCAGCCATCAGGCGCGACGTCATCTCGGGGTCAACCATGCTCGCACTGTAAGCCAGCAACAAAGGGACCGCCGCGAAGAAAAAGTAGGCAATGCCGCCGCAGGTGGTTGCCCATACCGCTACAAATTCATTCTTTGAGGTGTTGACGCGCTGGAAGACGTCCTGCTGAGGAATCGAACCCAGCGCCATCGTGAACAGCGCAGCCATCCAGCCCAGCATATCCACAAGATCCATGGTGGGCAGCCATTCAAACTTGCCCTCTGCTGCCGCCTTTTCGATCACCACCGACAGACCACCGGCCATGTCGGCTGCATTATTAGTCACCAGAAGCAGGCCGACCACGATGATGATCATCTGCAGGAAGGTGGTAACCGCCACCGACCACATGCCTCCGAACAGGGTGTACACCATCACCACGGCGGCGCCGACAATCATGCCCTGGGTCATTGTCACGGTGCCTTCGGACAACACGCTGAAGACCAGCCCCAGCGCCGTCACCTGCGCTGAAACCCAGCCGAGGTAGGAGAGCACGATGCAAGAGGAGAGAATGAGCTCGGTTTTCTTGTTGTAGCGAATATGGAAGAAGTCACCAAGAGTAATCAGTTTGAGTCGATAAAGTGGCAGCGCAAAGACCAGTCCGAACAGGACCAGACATACTGCCGCCCCCAGTGGATCAGACGTCAACCCCCTGAAACCCTCGTCGAGGAAAGTTGCGGATATTCCCAGCACAGTCTCGGCACCGAACCAGGTGGCGAAGACCATGGCCATCACCATCGGCATGGGCAGACTGCGGCCCGCAGTGATGTAATCGCTGGCCGAATGTACGCGACGAGAGGCGGCCAGACCAATGGCAATGGAGATAACAAGGTATGCAACAACGAGTGCCAGCAGCATAATTTATCCTTGAAGTAATTGAAGTTGAATCCGAGACTCACAGATGCGAAACGGCGCAAGACGTGTTCCAGCCTCCCCGCTTTACGGCTCAGGGGCGCATAATATAGAAATTTTTCCCATAAAAAAAATCTTTCCCCCAACTTTCACGCCCCTAGCGGGCGACACCTCAACTGCCTGACAGCAATCGAAATTCAAAACATTTCGCGACGCCTCGCAGCAAATCGAACATTAATGCCGTGCTGCGGTGCTCTGAGTTGCATTCTGTGCTAGTGTACGAATTACTTACGGGTCACTCCCGAATCAAATTCCAGAGCATTTTGTGGCCATCAATCTCTACAGAAAAATCAGACGCAATATCAGTGAAGATGGCCTGATCGTCAGCAGCTCCGGTTTTCTCGTCAACACGATGGTCGGCAAGATCAACTTTGCACGGCCTCTTAAGATCCTTGAAATAGGCAGTGGCAAGGGGCCGTTCACCCGGGAAATCATCCGCAGAATGTCGACGGATTCAACTCTGGATGTCTGCGAGATCAAGAGCGAGTACAACCCCTGGATCGAACGGCTGATGGAAGAGCATCCTCACAAGCAGGTCAAGCTCCATAACGGTTGTGTCACCAGCTTGCTGACCGCGCCCGAACTCTACGACGTCATCGTGTCATCCCTGCCGCTGAAAAACTTCACGAAAATGAACGACCAGAACGCCTTCCTCTATCGCTTGATCGAGGGCTTCAGATTTTCGCTCAACGATGGCGGCATCTATCTGCAATATCAGTACTTCAAGAGCAACAAGGCCGACATCGAGGCCGTGTTCGGGAAAGAGATGGACGAAATCGATTTCGTGCCACTGAACATCCTGCCCGCATTCGTTTACAGCATGACCAAGTGATAGCGAAGCTTTGACTGTGACAAAAGCACCCTCGGCAACCGGAAAATCAATTGGTCTCTATCTCTGGCTTGCCCTGATTGTCAGCTGCCTTTCTCTCTATGCCTTGCGGCCAGACCTTTTCGCGCCAGAGCGAGTGCAACACTTTTTCTCCGACAATCTCTTCATCGGTCTGATCATTTACTTTGTCATCGCAACCCTGCGTGGATTCACGTTGATTCCACTGACCCCCTTCGTGCTGGCCGGTATTCTGGTATTTCCGCCGTTGCCGCTGTTTCTGGTCAATCAGGCGGCGGTGTATTCGTCCACTGCCATCCTCTACTACATGACGCGGGTAATGAAGTTTGATCACTTCTTTTACGATCGCTACCCCGCACAGGTCGAGAAACTGATTCTGCTGTTGAACAAGCGCGAGTTGCCGGTCATCACCCTGTGGGGATTCGCACCTTTCACCCCGACTGACATGATTATCTGCATCTGCAGCGTCCTGCGCATCAGTATCTGGAAGACCCTGCTGGGCGTGTCCATTGGTGAGGGGGTGATCTGCGCCCTCTACATTTTCGGTGGCGCTGTCAGCCTGACCGCGCTCATGAACTTTCTGCAACCCTGACGCCGGATGCCCCCGGGCAGACCACAGCTAGACCACAGGTAGACCAACATGACCACAAACAAGCCCGCAGCGTCGGACACCCGCCAGCACGCGCTCTTCATCACCTGCTCCAAAGGGCTCGAATCCTTGCTGGAGCAAGAGCTGCTGAGCTGTGGTGCCGACAAGGTAAAGCAGAGCGTGGCGGGCGTGTATTGCTTTGCGACGCTGGCAATTGCCTACCGCGCCATCGTCTTCTCGCGCCTTTGTAACCGGGTCATTCTGCTGGTGGCCGAAGGGCCGGTACTCACAGCCGAAGACCTGTATGCCAGTGCTGCGACCGTGGACTGGGGCGATCATCTGCCGCTAGGGCAGACGCTGGCCATCAGCGCCGCCGGTGGCACCGAACACCTGATCCATACGCAGTTCATCGCGCAGAAAATCAAGGACGCTATCGTCGATCAGTTTCGCAGCAAGGGCCTCGCGCGACCCGACGTGTCCCGCGACGCGCCAGACCTGCTGATTCACGCGGTCATCAAGAAGGATCGCCTGAGCCTGGGCATCGACCTGGCCGGAGCCAGCCTGCATCGCCGCCATTACCGCACCGAGCAGGGCGAAGCGCCGCTCAAGGAAACGCTGGCGGCGGCGCTGCTGATGCGCGCTGGCTGGCCGCAAAAAGATCTAGCCGAACCCCTCTTGTGGGACCCGATGTGCGGCTCGGGAACACTGCTGATCGAAGGGGTGTTGATGGCGCTGGACATAGCGCCGGGGCTGGTGCGGGGCAGTTCACTCACGCCCTGGCCGCATCACGACCATGCGGCGATGGCTGCAGTCATGGCAGAGGCACAGGTGCGCAAGGAAGCCGGAGCTAACTGGCAAGGCCGTGCATTCGGCAGTGACATTGACTCACGCTCCATCGGCTTCGCGCGCCGCAATGCAGAGCGCGCCGGTGTCGCCGCTTATATCGATTTCGTGGAATGTCCCATCACCGAGGCAGTGCCACCGGCTGCTCCGACGCTGGTGATCTGCAACCCACCCTACGCCGAACGGCTGGGCGAGCAGACCGAAGTCGAGCTGCTTTACGGCGAACTCGGCGCCCTGCTGCGCCGTCACGCCATGGGCGCCAGGGCGGCGGTCTTCACCGCCAAGCCCGAATGGGGAAAGTTGCTGGGCATCCACAGTCACAAGCAATATGCGCTGTTCAATGGCGCCCTGCCTGCCAAGTTGTTGCTGATGTATGTCACACCCGAGGCAATCTACCAGAAGCATGCTCCGCATAACCCCTCCACACAAACGCCGCCATCTGCAGATCAGGATTCCGGCGCCAGTCCGACTGCAGTAGGACCTTCTGCCCCGGCCCCCATGCCCTTGGACAATGGCGCGCAGATGTTTGCAAACCGCCTGCGCAAGAATCTCAAGAACCTCGGGCGCTGGGCCCAGCAGCGCGGCTATGAGTGCTATCGGCTCTATGATGCCGACATGCCCGAATATGCCTTCGCCATAGATTGCTACGGCGAGCATATCCATATGCAGGAGTACAAGGCACCTCTGTCCATCAGCGAGGAAGATGCAGCGCTGCGGCGGCGTCAGGCCTACCAGGCCCTGTGTCAGGTGATGGCGCAGACACGGCAGATTCCGGCGCGCAATGTCACGCTGAAAGTGCGCGAGCGGCAACGTGGCAGCGAGCAATACCAGCCGCTGCAAAAGAGTGGTGAAGATTTCGCGGTGACGGAGGGCGATGCAAAATTCATCATCAACCTGGAACGCTATCTGGACACCGGGCTGTTTCTGGACCATCGTCCCATTCGTCTGTGGATCGGCGAGCACGCACAGCACAGTCGCTTCCTGAACCTGTTCTGCTACACCGCCACGGCGACGGTCCACGCGGCACTCGGTGGCGCCCATTCTTCCACCAGTGTGGATATGTCGCGCACCTATCTGAACTGGGCCGCACGCAACTTCGAACTGAATGGCATTGATGCGCGCGCCCATACTCTAGTGCAAATGGATTGCCTGAAGTTCCTGCAGCAGTGCCGCGAGCAGTTCGACCTGATATTCCTGGACCCACCGACATTCTCCAACTCCAAGAACACCGAGAACGTGCTGGATATCCAGCGTGATCATCCGCTGCTGATCGAGCAGTGCATGAATCTGCTGGCGCCGGACGGGCTGCTGATTTTCTCCAACAACAACCGGCGCTTCAAACTCGACGATGCGGTGAGCACCCGCTACCAGATTGAAGACTGCTCGGAAGCCAGCATCGACAAGGATTTCGAACGCAACCAGAAGATTCACCGCACCTGGTTCATTCGGCACTGACGCTCGGACTGCTGACCCCCGGACTGCGCTTCTCTGCCGATTTGCACAACAAGAGGATTGCTTCGCAGACACAGGCTGTTTACTCTTGGACCCCTGCGCCCGAAACCGCAGAAGACGCTCCATGCGGGGCACTCGCAAACAACAATAAATGAAAGCACGAGGGACAACCCGATGCGCATTCTCAATCTGTCAGTGCAAGGCAGCTCAGCCTTGTTTTCTCTTCTCCTCCTGGCTCTGGCCGGTCCGGTAGGCATCAGCAGCAACGTCAGTGCCGCCGAAGCGGGAGACCCCACTCGCATCGTCAACATCCTGCAGGAGCCGCGCCATCGCCTCATGCATCAGGACGGCGACATCAAAGTCCTCGACGTCCAGATCAACCCGGGCGACATGACACTGCAGCACACGCATAACGCTGCGATCATGTACGCATTCATCAGCTCGGGTGAAGGCCCGTCTGGCGGCCGTGTTACCAGCAACACCGACTATGTGACCGAGAACTTCACCCACCAGGTCAGCAATGAAGGACCAGGCCTGTTTCGTATCATCGCGCTGACCAACTATGGCCCTCCCATGGCCGAACTGACCTCCGACCGCCCAACAGGCATCGAGGGTGAACCCCAGCTCGAAAACCTCTGGTTCCGCTCTTACCGCATCACGCTGGCACCGGGCGAGACCACTGCCATGCAGATGCATCACAACCCGAGCATCGTCGTGCAAGTTACCGATGGCATGACCCATGTCACCCGCGACGACGGCATCACGGCAGAACTGACCGCCATGGGCAGTTGGGCGTGGCGCAATGCGCACAGCACCTATCAAGTCCGTAACGTCGGAACAACGCCTGTCGAGTTCGTCATCCAGGAAGCCCGTCGCTCCATGTAGTGATTGGGCAGTGGAGGTAAGGGCATGCAGACGTTTACCAAAGTGGTGTTGTCCACCGGACCGGACGGCCTCGCACAGTTTCGTACGGAAGAGATTCCCTTGACTGAGGGCACTCCTCAGTCAAGATTGTCACGAGAGTTTGCAGCACAGGGACTAGTGCTCAGAGAAAGCCCGGCGGGCTTCAGAAGCGCGATGCATTGCACAACGTCGCCGCAATGGCTATTTGTGCTGCAGGGGCAGATGGAGATCGGGCTTGCCGATGGCACCTCTCGAATCTTCAAAGCGGGGGAACATTTCTATTCTGCTGACCTGCTGCCCCACGGCGCAGTGTTCGATCCCGCCATTCATGGTCACTGGAGCCGCCAGCTGGGCGACCAACCGCTGGTGACCCTGTTCGTTAAAGACTGACCTGTGGGAGTTTGCCTGCAAGCGATCGCTTGTTGATGAGCGTTTACAAAAGATCGCTTGCAGGCAAGCTCCCACGAATCTCAATCACCAAATCCTTATTGATCATGTCGTGCAGCTTCTGCCGCTCCTGCGCGCTGGCGCTCGCATGCAGCACATAACCGGCATCCTGTCCGAGACCGCTGCGTGCATCGATAACATCGCCCGGCTTCACCTTGATGCGAAACTCCCGCACCCCCTGCTCGGCCAGAACTGCCGACTTCCCGCGCACCGCTGTCACGCGCCCAGCGCCCGGATGCAAGACTTCGGCGGCTGCGTAATTGATTGGCTCCGTCGGAAATTCAAATTTTTCGCCCAGCTCCATCGCCAGAAATGCTTCCCAGGGATTGAAGTCCCAGGCGTGCTGCAATGCATTCATGATGTAGCCACCGGGAGGACGCAGAGCGATCTCTCCAAACAACGGCCCCTTTGCAGTCAGATAGACTTCCAGGTGCGTCATCCCCCAGCCGATATGGAGCGCATGTATCACACGCTCATTCAGTGAGCGCAGCGTTCGTTCGCACTCACTGTCGAATACAGCCGGCACGAAGTTGGTGTGCCCCTTCACCGCATAGCGCGTGATATTGGTAAAGCGGATCTGCCCATGGTCGATGAAGGACTCAATGCTGGCCTCGGGCGCATCGATGTAGCGCTCGAGAATTGACAGGCCGTGAGTTCCCGGGGCAAAGTCTTCAGGTCGGTGGATAAGTTGCAAGCCTTTGCCTCCTGAGGATTTGCGGTACTTGCGCACCACGGGACTGCCAAGTGCAGCAAACACCTGCGCAGGATCCATACCTTCGCGATCGGCCATGTACCGCGTCATGGGAATGCCGAAACCACTCAAATATTCCTTCATCAGCAATTTGTCACGGCAGCGATTCCCGGTAACGGTGCTGGAGAGCCTTGCCCCGAGCTGACGCCGCGCAATGGCCGCTGGCAGCACTCCCGCTTCAGTGCCCGCAATGACGTGGGTGAACTGCTCCCTCGGGAACGATGTGCGAATCTGCTCGCGAATTTTTTCTGGGGAATTCCACAGGGGCGCGGTGACACTCTTTTGCGGAGCGTTTGCCACGAAATAGTTCTTTTCCTGCCACACGGAGAAAGGAATGGTGCGCGCACGCAGGACTTCGATGAGCCCCCGCCGCGGCCCGATTACCAATACCTGATAGTCTGTCATCTGTCCAAACACACTCGGCGGGCACTGCCTCTGCAGTAGAAATCGAGCTTCGCTGTGCCCGCCCGCAGGGCAGGCACAGGAGCTTTTCAAGGATCAAACCTGGAGCGACTTATTCTCCTCGGGTTTCTTTCTTGGTCTTCTTGGCTACTTTCTTTTCCTTCATCGTCAAGGCAGGTTTCTTTTTCACTTCTTTTTTGGTACTACGCTCTTTCGTCATGATGGTGACTCCTTGAACAGTTGAACATTGGCGACGCAGCTTAGCACTGCTACGCCTTTACTCTACCCCTTAGTCGGAGAGAGTTTCAATACGAGTTTGGAGAGCT
This sequence comes from uncultured Gammaproteobacteria bacterium, assembly GCA_903876785.1. Classification (GTDB taxonomy): domain Bacteria; phylum Pseudomonadota; class Gammaproteobacteria; order Pseudomonadales; family Pseudohongiellaceae; genus UBA5078. Next base: position 6,041 of record CAIRBI010000137.1, on the reverse strand, counting down.
GCAGTGGAAAGTCTGGCGAAAGGTACTGGAAGAGCGAAGGGAACGAAACCCGGGCTGGCCAGCCTGATGGCGGCCAGCCCGGTGATGCGACGACAACAACCAATCAACGCTTGACGCGTGACTTGTATTCGCCTGTGCGGGTATCAATTTCGACGTAGTCGCCAATCTCGCAGAATGCGGAGACCTGCATCTCATGGCCGCTCTTCAGTCGTGCAGTCTTCATGACCTTGCCAGAGGTATCACCGCGCGCAGAAGGCTCTGTGTAGACGATCTCGCGATTGATCGTGTTGGGCAGATCGATGGAAATCACTTTGCCGTTGTAGAACACTGCGTTGCAGATATCTTCCATGCCTTCTTCGAGGTAGTCGAGCACGCTTTCGAGATCGTCTTTCTCGATCTCGATCTGCTCATACTCAGTGTCGACGAAAACGTACATCGGATCTGCGAAGTAAGAGTAAGTCACTTCCTTCTGATCGAGGATCACCATCTCGAATTTGTCGTCTGCCTTGTAAACAGTCTCTGTCTGAAAACCGTTCAGCAGGTTCTTCAGCTTCATCTTGCAGATGGCAGAGTTACGACCTGATTTGGTGAACTCGCTCTTCTGCACTTTCCAGGGCGAACCACCGATCATGATGACCTGTCCGGCTCGGATTTCTTGCGCTGTTTTCATGAATAATTACTCGGAATTTGACGGGCGTAGCCCCATATTAATGTTGCGAACTGTTGCTTCATACTCTGACGACAAGGCTACCGCCGCTTGCCCAGGCAATGCGCGGAATCGTAAAACTGCACTAGATTTTCAGCCAGATCAGGCAGTTGCACCAGCTTCTGTCGCCATTTCCCGGCATGCTGACGCAATCCGGGAAGTTGTGGGCGCAGATGATGCCACAATTCTCCGCAATCTTCACCCAGATTCCAGAACCGCCAGAACTGCCGCAATGCGCCCAAATCAACACTTTCAGTCGCGCCAATGCTTCCTGCGCCATCCTCGAAATACAACGACAGAAATGCATCCAGCTTCTCCAGATGGACTTCATCCTGCTGCGGGTATATGTGCCAGATCAGGGGGTTACCCGCCCATTGAGCGCGGACGAAGGAATCCTCCCCACGCACCAGATTAAGGTCGCAGAGACTCAGCAGGCGGTCATAATTGTCCTGAGACAGGAAGGGAAGCACCGCAATTGTCAGTGCTCCAAATTGCACCAACTCCCCCGCCCCCGGCGGCTCATCAAGGTTCAAAATGGCAGTAATGCTGTGCAGCGCTCGGCCCTCCGGCACCAGGCACAAAGCTGGCTTCTCCTCGCCCAGCGCCGTCAGCCAACTGGCAAATGCCGGACTTTCATAGCTGAAGACAGATATCCACAGATCTATGTCGCCACAGGTTCGCGGCAGGCCCTGATCGGTGACGAACTGCAAGCGGGCCGCTTGCTCATCGCGCTGCCAGGAGGTGTGCCTGCCCAGCAGATCCTTCTCCCGCAGCAAGCCGCCGGTGCCCTGCTCGAAACCGGGGAAGAAGAATGTTTTATTGAGAGTGACAATACGTGCGGTACCACTCGCCTGATTGACATCGTCGAGAGAGACGCTGTGCATGGATTGTAAAAGGTGACATCCGGCTACCCAGGATTCGGCGCTCAGATACTCCAGATTGATCCATAACGGAGGCCGGGCCTGACGCGCCATGGCAGCGATCACCGGTGCCGGCAGTTCGCAAGCAAACGCCTCGATGACGACGGCAGAATTGGCAATCGCAGCATTGGTTGGCGCTGACTCCTGCCACGGAGAACACCAGTGGCGTACGCAGACTCCAAATTCCTGCTGCACATTCCCGGCGGCCCACGCGGCCTGGCGCAAAAACTTTGCAAACGCGTGCAGATCATCGATCCAGAGTGTCACGTGGCATCCATGCTCTTGCGCCATTTGCCGCGCGAGACGCCAGCAAACGCCCATATCCCCGAAATTGTCGATCACCGAGCAGAAGATGCTCCAGGTCTCGGCGACAGGCGACGACGGCGGGGTGGTATCGACCGGAACAAGATGGGACACAGGTGACTCTTCGCGGGCAGGCAGTGGGGCAAGCATAACCCAGCAGCAGACATAAGGAAATTGTGCATGAAAACCCGGCGCAGTCGCGGATTTTAGCGGCTGTTTAGCCCCCCATGCGCCGCGCGCGGCTCTGGATTTCAAGAGGCATTTGTTTTATCCTGCCGCTCCACTTCTCCTCAGCAGACCTGGGACTATGAAACAAAGTACTAAGACCAGCAGCACCAGCAAAACCACATCCAAAGCGGCAGCTCCCGCGAAAGCCACCAAGAAATCTCAATACGTATACAACTTCGGCCGTCAGACCGATGGCAACGCCAGTATGCGTGAGTTGCTCGGGGGCAAGGGCGCCAATCTGGCGGAGATGGCGGCTATCGGCCTCCCAGTCCCTCCCGGCTTCACCATCAGCACTGAAGTCTGTACTTATTTCTATGCTCATGAACGCAGCTACCCCAAATCACTGGCTGCTGATGTCAAGACAGCCGTAGGCCTGATCGAAGCGCAAATGAAGAAGCAGTTCGGCGGCAAGGATAACCCCCTGCTGGTGTCCGTTCGCTCCGGCGCCCGCGACTCAATGCCGGGCATGATGGACACCATTCTGAACCTCGGCCTGAACGACGTTACCGTCGAAGGCTTGGCGGCGATCTCCGGCAATCCGCGCTTTGCGTGGGACTGCTACCGTCGTTTCATCCAGATGTACGGCGATGTCGTGATGGGCGTGCAGGCAGCCGACGAAGAGTCGCACGATCCGTTCCACGAACTGTTGGACGCATTGAAGAAGTCGCTGGGCAAGACCCAGGACAACGATCTCAATGCGGGCGATCTGCAAAAGCTGGTCAGCCAGTACAAAGAGCTCATTCGTCAGCGCACGGGCACTGCGTTCCCGCAGGACGTCTACGAACAGTTATGGGGCGCCACCGGTGCCGTGTTCGGCTCCTGGAGAAACGACCGCGCCATCCTCTATCGTCAGCAGTACGGTATTCCTGCCGAGTGGGGCACAGCGGTCAACATTCAGGCGATGGTGTTCGGTAACGCCGGTGATGACAGCGCCACTGGCGTCGCATTCACCCGCGACCCGGCCAACGGCGAGAAAGCCTTCTACGGCGAATACCTGATCAATGCCCAGGGCGAAGACGTAGTGGCCGGTGTCCGCACACCGAAAGCCATTGCCGCCATGGAAAAGGAAATGCCCGAGAGTTTTGCCGCACTGGAGAAAGTGCGTACGAAACTGGAGAAGCACTTCAAGGACATGCAGGACTTCGAATTCACCATCGAGAAGGGTCGTCTGTTCATGCTGCAGACCCGCAACGGCAAGCGTACCGGCCTGGCCGCTATCCGCATCGCCGTGGAAATGGTGAAAGAGAAGCTCATGGACCAGCGCACCGCGCTGCTGAAGATCCCAGCCGAGTCTGTCGACTCATTGCTGGTGCCGATCTTCGATACAAAATCACAGAAAGAAGCCACGCTGATCGGCAAGGGTCTGCCTGCAGGTCCAGGCGGCGCGACTGGTCGCATCGCCTTCACAGCCGCTGCTGCCGAGATCGAAACCCGCAAGGGTAACAAAGTCGTACTCTGCCGTACTGAAACCTCTCCGGACGACCTCAAGGGCATGCTCTATTCACAGGGTATCCTGACAACCCGTGGTGGCGTGTCCTCACACGCAGCACTGGTGGCACGTCAACTCGGCAAAGTCTGTGTCTGCGGCGCCGGCGAAGTCACCATCAATTACGAGAAGCGTACTCTGACCGCTGGCGGCCATGTGCTGCAGGAAGGCGATTACATCTCCATCAACGGCACAACCGGAGCCATCTACAAGGGCCTGATCGAGAGCGCCGACTCCGAAGTGAAGCGCGTTCTGGAAGGGACACTGAAGCCCGAGAAGAGCTACACCTACGAGCTTTTCCAGACCGTGATGGAGTGGTCCGACAAGTACCGCCGCCTGCGCATCCGCACCAACGCCGACACCCCGGCGATGGCCGAACAGGCTGTGGCCTACGGTGCCGAAGGCATCGGTTTGTGCCGTACAGAGCATATGTTCTTCGAAGGCGACCGCATCGACTACATGCGGCAAATGATTCTTGCTGTCGATCATGTGCAGCGCACCGAAGCTCTGAAGAAGCTGCTGCCTTTCCAGCGCAAGGATTTCGTGGGTCTGTTCAAGGCCATGGCCGGACGTCCTGTGACCATTCGCCTGCTGGACCCGCCCCTGCACGAGTTCCTGCCGCAGGACGACGCTGTACGCCGTCAGCTGGCAGACAAACTGGGCCTGCCACTGGAATTCGTGATCGAGCGCATAAAAGCGCTGCACGAAGAAAACCCGATGCTGGGTTGCCGTGGCTGCCGTCTGGGCATTCTCTATCCGGAAATCACCGAGATGCAGGTTCGCGCCGTATTCGAGGCTTCCGCGCTGGTGCTGACGTCGAAGTCGCCCGTTCCCGTGAATCCAGAGATCATGATCCCGTTGGTAGGCTTCAAGGCCGAACTGGCCGATCAGCTGGCAATTGTGCATCGCGTCGCGAAAGAAGTCATGGCGAAGAACAACATCCAGATCGACTACATCGTCGGCACCATGATAGAAGTACCCCGCGCCGCCATAACAGCCGAAGAGATCGCCGTACAGGCGGAGTTCTTCAGCTTCGGTACCAATGACCTGACTCAGACCACGCTGGGCCTCAGCCGTGACGACATGGGACTGTTCTACGACGAGTACCAGCGCAAGGAGATCTATAACAAGAACCCCTTCGCCAGCCTCGATCAGACCGGTGTGGGCAAGCTAATGGAGTTCGCGGTAGCCAATGGCCGCAAGTCGCGTCCTGACCTGAAGCTGGGTATCTGCGGCGAGCATGCCGGGGATCCTGACTCTATCGACTTCTGTCACCGTCTGGGTCTGCACTACGTGAGCTGTTCACCACCCCGCGTGCCCATCGCGCGTCTGGCGGCGGCACAGGCGGCACTGCGCGAGAAGAAGTAACCGTTGCTGTGTTCCAAATCGAAAGCCCCGGGTGTCGCTGACAACCGGGGCTTTTTTATATCAGTGATTCTTGTGTGTTGGTTGGAGCTTCGAACGGTGTCGGGAGGCAGGGGCCGACGCTACGGCTGACCTGCGCCCCTCCGGGGTGCCCTCGCCCCGCAAAAAGCCTAGGGTCTTTTTGCGGAGCTCGGCGCTGGTCTTTTATGCCGCAGCGTCAGCCCCTGCCTCCCGACACCTTGGGAAATTGCCAGACGAGGAGAGTTGCAGATTCTGCTGAAAATCCGGTGCTCACCTGCAGTTGATTTGACTTCTTCGTGCACTGCATCTGCCGCTTGCCAGGGAGTGTTGCCCGGGCCCGCAGGCGACAATCAGGGACGGCGCCGAACGCAGCAAAAAGACCTTGGGCTTTTTGCGGAGGGAGGGTACCGCGGAGCGGCGCAGGTCCGTCGCCTGCGGGCCCGGGTGACACTCCGGGATCTGCGTCAAAACTCATCGCGGGCAGGGCCCGCTCCCACAGCGGTTAGGAAGCTTGGCGCTGATCTTTTTTTTTGCTGATCAGTGTTCAGTTGTAGTTGATCTGAGCTGTTCGTGCGTTGCGCGTGCCGCGTGCCAAGGGGTGTTGCCCAGGCCCGCAGGCGACAATCGGGGACGGCGCCGAGCTGCGCAAAAAGACCTTGGGCTTTTTGCATAGCGAGGGCACCGCGGAGCGGCGCAGGTCCGTCGCCTGCGGGCCTGGGTGACATTCCGGGATTTTGGTAAACACTCGGTGAAAACCATCGCGGGCGGGGCCCGCTCCCACATTGTACTAGCGGGTAATGGTGTCCCAGTTTGCCACTAGATGCTCTGCCGTACGCCACGCCAACGCTTGCGCGGACAGCGTCGGATTTCGTGCACCACTGGTCCCCATCACAGACGCGCCCAGCACACCAAGGTTAGGAGCCTCGTGCGCAAATCCGAACCGATCGGTTACATTGGTGGTCGGATCATCGCCCATTCGAGTGCCGCCATAAGCATGCGTCGAGGGACCCAT
>CAIRBI010000136.1 GCA_903876785.1 uncultured Gammaproteobacteria bacterium | reverse complement strand
CCTGCCCGCGATTGAATTTTGCGCCAATCAATCGCGGGCAGGCCCGCTCCCACAGGTGATCGAGATTTGAGGTCAGTTGAATAGTTAAGTTGAAGAGTTCAGTTGAAGAGATAGTGTAGGACAATGCCCGCGAAAACCGCAGCGCCGACCCGGTGGTTGTTGAGGAAGGCCCGGAAGCACGCATCGGGCTCGCGCTCTTTGATCATCTTCTGCTGTTTCACGAAGAGGGCCAGCGCAACGATCAGTCCCAGATAGAACCACACGCCCAAGCCGAAGCGCGATGCGGCCAGCAGCATCGCCAGCAGGAAGAATGCCTGCAGTGTCCCGATGATGACCGTGTCGGCTTCCCCGAACAGGATCGCTGTCGATTTGACCCCGATCTGCAGATCGAATTCGCGGTCCACCATGGCGTACTCGGTGTCATAAGCCACTGTCCACAGGCAGTTGGCTACGAACAGCAGCCAGGCGTGTGCGGGCAGCTCACCGGCCTGGGCAGCAAATGCCATCAGAATGCCCCACGAAAACGCCACGCCCAGCACCAGTTGAGGCAGATTGGTGAAGCGCTTCATGAAGGGATACAGCGCCGCCACCGCGACGGCTCCGAAGGACAGCTGAATGGTCAGCGTGTTGGTAAACAACAGCAGAATGAAACCGAGAGCGCACAACACCCCAAAGGTAATGAGAGCCTCGTGGCGCTTCACCGCGCCGGTGATGATGGGGCGGTTGCGAGTGCGCAGGACGTTGCCGTCGAAATTGGTGTCGGCGTAGTCATTGATGGCACATCCGGCGGAGCGCATGATCCAGGTGCCGAGCACAAAGATCGCCAGCAGCTTCAGATCTGGAAACCCCTGCGCCGCGATCCACAGCGCGCCAAGGGTGGGCCACAGCAGCAGATAGACGCCAATCGGTTTGTCGAGGCGGGTCAGCTGTATAAAGGCGGGAGCGCGCTCGTACACCCGGGGGAATAGAGCCCTAAGGCTGGAATTGAATTTAGAAGGAAAGCGGGACTGCAGCCACTGGCTGAATTTCCGTTGAATGTCAGTGACTCTCTGCAAGGGACTGTTCTCCGCGGTTCTGAGCGCGGAGAGTATAAGCCGGATGCGGGGTAATAAGCACCGCTGCCGAGACGTTGAGTTCTGAACGGGCTTGCTGACAGCTGCGTCAGGGAGTCCGATCAGATCTTGAAGTTGTCGGCTATCTGCTGAAGATCACTGCTGGAGGCCAGCACTTTTTGCAATGCTTCCTGTACCCGCTGCGGATCGAGGTCGTAGCGCGCGAAGAGCTCCAGTGGAATTTCTTCCGGCGGCGCATCCCCGATGCCTTGTTGCCGCAGCAGGCGCAGTACGATGTAGATCAGATGCGCGTAGACACCGTGCTCGCCCAGATAGTCCGGCTCGTGCTGAAAACGCAGCGCTGTGGTGACTTCGGCGGGCATGTTCCAGAGGTGCATCAGCCAAGCGCTGATCTGCTCGCGACTGACTCCCAGAAGATGATTGTCGATGGCGACATGGCTGATGGCCGGGTTGGCCTCCATGTAGCGGCAGATCGACGAGAAGTGTGGCGGGAATGTATGTGCCAGCACCAGATAACCGAAGTTATGCAGCAAGCCGGCTAGACACGCCAATCCCTGACTGGGGCGTTTGCGCGCGGGAATCTGCCGCACGATCGCCTCAATTGCCGTTGAACAATACACCGACTGCAGCCAGTAAGGTGTGATGCCGTGAACACTGTCCTTCGGTAGCGCGATGGTATTCCCCAGCGCCATTCCAACGGCCAGATTGCTCACCAGATCAAAGCCCAGCACGCGCACGATGGCGTCCTGCACAGAGCGGATTTTGCCGGGCGCGGCGTAATAGGGCGATGCTGCCCAGCTCACCACCTGTGCCGCGAGACTCGCATCGGATTCTACAATCTCCGCAAGTTCACGTACTTCGGCGTCGGGATTGGCGCGCAGATTGATGATGCGCCGCGCGGTCTGCGGCAGTGGAGGAATCTCCAGCGTCTCTTCAAGGCGCTGCTTGATGCGCAATGTGGTGAAATTTCTGATGGAGTCAAAAATCTGCTCCAGATCGGCGCTGCTTTCCGGCGCGTGCAGGACCAGCGCCTCGGGTGCTACGACGCACTTCACCACGCTCACGCGAAAATCTTTATTGGTTAAGGCTTCCCTGAGGTCGACGAGCCGCAACTGCTGAATCTGGACGCCGTCGGTCTCGAAAATTTCATAACTGCAGTCGTGTCGAACAGCGACAGATTCTTCGATGACAGTGGGTAGAAGAAAGAATCCAGCAGCCATATCCAGTTGTTTGAGTTTTTTGCTGCGCGTGAGTAGCACAATCTCTGCTTCATGCACGGGCAGCAGTTCGCGCCCTGTCACATTGTTGAGCAGTTTCAGATCAAGCAGATGGTTGTTGGGAACGACAACTTGCAGCATGCCTTTGCTGTCCTGCAAGAGGACAATGCGAACCAAGCGTTCAGCTTCGGGGAGTTTCTGTGAATTATTCTGATCTGCTATCGCCACGGACATGATTTTCCTGCAAGAATTTTGATTATTTTCTACTCAGTAAAAATCGTATTGAACTGAAAGCGGCGCCATTATATAGAACCACCGGTCATCCGCCTACCGTGGCAGCGTCGTGCGTCACACATTGCCATAGAGCTCCCTGTCGCCCAGCCAGCGGCGGATCAAGGGTTCCACATTCTGGGGATAGTCCCGTTGTATCAGTTCTGCCTGAATCTTCACCTCGTCAAGCATGCCGGAGTCACGCGTCAGG
>CAIRBI010000135.1 GCA_903876785.1 uncultured Gammaproteobacteria bacterium | reverse complement strand
GTCTACCGACAACCCGGCGCCATCGAGAAACACCGCATCATCACCGCTGCCGTGCATCAGCACGGCAGCAAAATCTGTCTGCAGATCCTGCACACCGGCCGCTATTCCCGCACCGAAAATCTGCTTGCCCCTTCTGCCATTCAGGCCCCCATCAATCGGCTGGTGCCGGCCGAGGCGAGCGAAGAACAGATACTGCAGCAGATCGAAGACTTCGCCGAGTTCGCCGTGTTCTGTCAGCAGGCCGGTTACGATGGCGTGGAGATCATGGGCTCGGAAGGTTACTTCATCAACGAATTCATCGCGCTGCGCACCAATCAGCGACAGGATCGCTGGGGCGGCAGTTTCGAGAACCGCATCCGCCTGGCTCTGGAGATTGTGCGTCACACGCGTGAGCGCGTCGGCCCGCATTTCATCATCATCTTCCGACTCTCCATGCTCGACCTGGTGGAAGGTGGCAGCCGCTTCGATGAGACCGTGCTGCTGGGCAAGGCGCTGGCAGCAGCGGGTGTCACGATCATCAATACCGGCATCGGCTGGCACGAGTCACAGATTCCCACCATCGCCACGAAGGTGCCACGTGCCGCTTTCACCTGGGTGACGGCGAAGTTCCGTGCCGAGTTGCCGGTGCCCGTCATCACCTCCAACCGCATCAATACGCCAGAAGTCGCCGAACAGGTGCTGGCGCGCGGCGACGCCGACATGATTTCGATGGCCCGTCCGTTTCTGGCCGACGCGCAATTCGTCAGCAAGGCCGCCGCCGGACGCAGCGACGAGATCAACACCTGCATCGGCTGCAATCAGGCCTGCCTCGATCACATCTTCAATGGCCGACTCACCAGCTGCCTCGTCAACCCGCGTGCGTGTCACGAAATGGAGTTGCCGATTACCGCTGCGACGTCAGTGAAGAAATTCGCCGTAGTCGGTGCGGGCCCGGCGGGACTCGCCTTTGCCGTCACCGCTGCCGAACGCGGGCATCAGGTGACACTCTTTGACGCCGCCGCCGAAATCGGTGGTCAGTTCAATCTAGCCAAACGCATTCCGGGCAAAGAGGAATTCAACGAAACACTGCGCTATTTCAGCGTGCGACTGCTGCAACTGGGCGTCACGCTGCGTTTGAATCAGCGCGTTGATGTGGCTGCGCTCAATGAGGGCGACTATGACGAAGTCATTCTCGCCACCGGCATCGCGCCGCGCACACCGGCAATTCCCGGCATTGACGAAGCCTTCGCGCAGGGGCGCGTGCTGCGCTATGCGGATGTGATCGCGGGCCGCGTCAGCGTCGGCCGCAACGTCGCCATCATCGGCGCAGGCGGCATCGGTTTCGACGTAGCCGAATTCCTCAGCCACGGCGCAACATCGGCGAGTCAGAATATTGAACAATTCATGCGCGAATGGGGCGTAGACATGAGCCTGCAGGCTCGCGGCGGCATCGAAGGCATCGGCGCTGAAGTCGAGCCTTCGCCGCGCCGCATTTATCTGCTGCAGCGCAAGCAAACGAAAGTCGGTGCCAATCTGGGCAAGACTACGGGCTGGATTCACCGGCTGGGATTAATGAAGAAAAACGTGCAGATGATCTCAGGCTGTGAATATGAACGCATCGACGCCACCGGCCTGCATGTGCGCATCAACGGCGAACCCAGAGTGCTGCCAGTTGACAACATCGTGATCTGTGCAGGGCAGGAGCCCCTGCGGGAACTGGTGGAGGGATTGCTCAAACCGTTCCATCTTGTCGGTGGCGCGGATGTTGCGGCCGAACTCGACGCCAAGCGCGCGATTGATCGGGCGACGCGGTTGGCGTTGAAGATCTAGCGCCGACTTCCGCTCTTTGACTATCTGGCCGCAAGACCTGAGACACCGCTGCTCTCCTGCAGGATGTCCTTGCTGCTGTCATACACAGTCGATTCAACCTCCAGCATGCCCAGCACCGTGTTGAAGTAATTGTCGTGGGAAAAAGGCGCGCCCTCTCGGGCGCGCAAACCTTCCTCATTGATCTGCGCAAAAGACTCACCGAACCACATGACGGAGGCGACATGCTTCTGGGAATCCGGTGCAATCATGTAGGGCAGCCCGTGCAGATAAATGCCGTGCTCCCCCAGTGATTCACCGTGGTCGGCCATGTAGAACATGGCAGTGGAAAACTCGTCGTCATAAGGCTTCAGAAACTCGATGACACTCGCCAGGAAATGATCGGTGTACAACACCGCGTTGTCGTAAGCGTTGATGATCTCCTGCTGCGAACAGGCTTCCAGCTGATTGGTCTCACACACGGGCGTGAAGACCTCGTACTCTTTCGGGTAGCGCTTGAAATAGGCGGGCCCATGGTTGCCCATCTGGTGCAGAACGATCACGATGTCGCCGTTAGGTTTCGAAACGATGTAGTCGTCCAGCCCGCTCAGCATCCCTACATCGCGGCATTCGACATCGCACACTGGATTGACGTCGACGCTGCGGAAATCCTGAAATTCAGTGCCAGCGGCCACGCCCTTGGAATCGGAATTGTTGTCACGCCACAGCACATTCACACCAGCGTATTGCAGTACATCCAGAAGGTTCTCCTGGCGCTTTGCCTCCGAGACATCAAAATCTTCACTGCCTTTCTGCGAAAACATGCACGGCAGCGACAGCGCCGTCGAGGTGGCACAGGAATACACATTCGAGTAGCTGACGACGTCCTGCATGGCGAGCTGCGGATTGGTCTCCCGCTCATAACCATTCAGGGAGAAGTGATCGGCTCTGGCCGCTTCGCCCACCACCATGATGAGCAGTTC
>CAIRBI010000134.1 GCA_903876785.1 uncultured Gammaproteobacteria bacterium | reverse complement strand
GCCAATGAGGACCTGCAGGCCAGCATCAACCTGCTGCCTACCGCGCTGGCCATGAACGAACTGGGCACCTTGTCGCTGGCGAACAACGACCGCGTCGCCGCCAAGGAATACTTCGGCATGGCGGCGGGTGCGCAGGGCGCCATCGGCGAGCAATCCCGCGCCGCTTACGTCCGCCTGGATATCGCCGACAACCCAACGCAGTACGTCAGCGCCCAGGTCTACATCAATCAGGCCGGCCGCCTCGTGGCAAGAGTGCAGAACAACTCGCCAGTGCCCGTGAGCGACGTCACTGTGGAATTTCGCGCCATCGTCGCCGGCCAACTGGTCAGCCGCAGCGTCGTAGTCCCGCAGATCGCAGCGGGGCAAGTTGGCGAGCTGGATTCCACCATCGGCTTCCAGGCAGGCGCCTTGCCTGCGGCCGGCCAGTTCAGCGCGGATGTGCGCGGGGCACGCGTGGACTGACCCGATTTATGGGGTGACCACCCGGAAAGAGTTCTATATAATCCCGGCCGCACGCATCCGTAGCTCAGCTGGATAGAGTAGGTGGCTTCGAACCACTTGGTCGGGAGTTCGAATCTCTCCGGGTGCACCAAATAAAACAGCCCACTTTACGTGGGCTTTTTTATTTGGCTTCCCGGAAGATCGAGCTCCCCAGTTCGACAAAACGCGCGGCGTCTTGGACAGCCGCAGGCCGCCCGCAGGGTGAGGTATTTGGCTTAGCCAAATGCCGAATCACCGGCTGCGAAGCAGCCAGGACAGCTGAAGAGTTGCCCCGCAGGGGTGAGGTATTTGGCTTAGCCAAATGCCGAATCAATCTCTGCGGATGCGCCAAATGAATCGACCTGCTTTAGGTATGTCGCCTTGCCTTAAAGCCGCTCTGTGCTAGCATCAAAACAGGGATTTACAGAAAAACTGGACGCAGAGTGAGAAAGAAGATCGCTGGTTTACACTGGGGATGTCCAGTGGCTATCTGCTGCTAGCTGTATCTCATACCTACCGAGTTATTGGTAATGGCGGCACATACATAAGGTTGATTTCTGCGCGGCAAGCAACTCGTAAAGAGCGCGCCCAATACGAAGATGTGAATTGATCAGGTGACTTCCATGAATCCAAAAGATGCGCCAAATAGCAGCGAAATCCCCGTTGAAATAGATTTCAGCTCCGGCGCTCGCGGCAAGTTTTTCCAGCAGAATGCTGTTTTGAATTTACCTGTGGATCTCGATACAAAAATTCAGGACTCCTGTCCTCTCATCGCTAATGAGAAAGGTGTGGAAGTTTCAGCGCCGACAAAAGGGCGCTTGAAATAATTCGGCAAGTAAAGTGGGGTGTAATAGTTGTCCTCCCTCAAATCTTCACATCCATGTCTCTGTAGTCTTTGCCAGCAGGCGCAATTGCTTCCATTCGCTTGAATTCCAGCCTACCCACCGCTCTCTCTCGTGTTTTACGATCGCGGTGTACTTGTTCGTCATTTCGGGTTGCCCTCTGCCGTTACACATTTATGCGTAGCTATAGCTACACACTTTATAAATAATTGCGCATTTATAGATTGACGTAATTTTTTAAAAAGTATATTTATAAGTGTACAAAATAACAGGCAGGAAGCGCCATGAAAAAAACTGTGCTATTCCAGTATCAGGAGATTGTAGATAAGGCAGCCAAGCAGGCCGTCGGTTTGAGCACGCCTCCCGAAGGCTGGCTGAAAACAATGCGCAAAGCTTTGGGCATGTCAGGCGCACAACTGGGCCGTGTGCTTGGTGTATCACGTTCACAAGTGGCTCAGTCGGAAAGAAATGAGCTGACGGGGGCCATTACTCTGAAAACCCTGCATACCATGGCGGAAGCCATGGGCGGCCGAGTGGTGTATACGATCGTGCCCTCGGAGAGGGTCGAGGCTTTGATATCCAAACGCGCCAAGGTAAAGGCTCGGCAGATAGTAGAAAAGACAAGTACTCATATGGCGCTTGAAAACCAGGCGCTTGGCGCAAACAGTCTTCAGTTTGAACTCAGGCGTATCGAGCAGGAATTACTGAAAGAAATGCCATCTGATTTTTGGGACGACGTGTAATGGCTACCGTAAAAGATGAACCGGATGGCGCAACTGAACTGGAAGCGGAGGAGCGCGAAGGCCTCAAATTCCGACATGTCACCACAAGAGGTCAGTTGGATCATCTGGAGCAAGCCAATATTCAGGACGGACTGAAATGGCTCTCAAAAAGAAGAAGTGGAGAGATTCTGGACGAAAGATTTGTGCGGGAATTGCATAAGAGGATGTTTGGTCAGGTGTGGACCTGGGCTGGCAGCTTCAGGAGTACTGAAAAGAATATTGGAATTGATCCAAGGCAGATATCTGTTCAACTGCGAATGTTACTGGATGATGTCAAATACTGGGTAGAACATGAAACCTACCCGCCGCTGGAAGCCTGTCTGCGTTTTCACCACCGGCTTGTGTACATCCACCTATTTGCAAACGGCAATGGGCGTCATGCACGGATCATGACCGATGCACTAATGGCGAAAGTATTCAAGGGCAAGCCAATTGATTGGGCGGGTGGTTATGACCTGCAATCTATGAATGAACGAAGAGCCGAATACATACAGGTTTTGAGGCAGGCTGATCGTGGCGACTATTCTGCACTGCTCAGATTTTCGGTAGAAAAGGAGGATTGATTAGCAGCTGCATTACTCCGCCTCACCCCGAATCCCCTCACCCCGAATCCCCTCATCCAACACCCGAATCTGATTGATGATCGCCAGCAGTTTCATCCCCGAGTCAGTCAACGCGTATTCAGTTCTGGGGGGCACCTCTGGAAAAGTCTGCTTACCGAGCAAGCCATAGGCGGTGAGTTTGCGCAGGCGCTCGGACAACACTTTGGTGGAAATCCCACTGATCTCCCGCTCCAGCGCGCCGGGGCGCGTGATGCCTTTGCCCACACATTGCAGCACCGACACCGACCACTTGCAGCCGACGACATCTTCAAGTTTTTGGTAGCTCGTCGGATTGTCAGCGCGCTTGCCTGCACTCGAAATTTTGTTTTCCTTTTGCATCATCAAATTACACCTGAATGTAGGGAGGGCACCGAAAAGTGCCCGCTTTTCCCTGTGCGCGACGTTCTCTATTGTGTCGGCCATGCTGCAGCATACAACTGAACTTTCATCACTGACCGAAAAAATATTGGAGAGCATTATGAAGAGCACTGCCATTTTCTACCACGCTGGTTGCCCCGTTTGTATTGCGGCTGAACAGAGTATTGCCGCTGCGCTGGATGCAGGCCGTTATGCCGTCGAGATTGTACACCTCGGCACTGATCGTGCACGTGTGCAGGAGGCCGAGAAAGCAGGAGTAAAATCGGTGCCTGCGCTGGTCATGGATGGCGGCGTGTTTCACATCAATTTCGGAGCTGGGTTGGATGTGCTGAAGTAGACCTCACTCACGCATAGCGGCGGATTTGCTCCTGGTCAGTCTGGGACATAAGCGCTTTAGTTGGGGACAGACCATTCCTTGAATTTGTCCGCTCATAGGGCGAGCGGAATCCAGCTTTCCCAACTACACTGCTTACTGTCAGAAGAACACTTGCCAAGGATGGCGCCAATGCCGGAAATCAGCCGATTCTTCGGGATCGTGGTCCGAATGTATTTCGACGATCACGCTCCTCCCCATATCCATGTTGAGTATCAAGGGCAGAGAGCCGTGTTCGATTTCAGCGGCGACATCCTCCGTGGCACTCTTGGCTCCAGAACCGCGATCAGGTTGGTGCAAGAGTGGATCGCGTTGCATGTTGACGAATTGCACGCAGACTGGGAATTGGCGCAGAATGGGCGCGAACTCATGTCGATCAGTCCCTTGGAGTGAGGTGGATTATGTGGAACTTTAACGAAGTCACCCGCATCGAGTACCGATGCGGGCACACCTTCCTGATTGTTTTCGATGACGGCGTGTCGGGGGTGGTGGATTTCTCCGAATATCTGAATCGCGGGCCGGTCTTTGCGCCCTTGCGTGATCTGGATTTCTTCCGCAAGGCGCGTATCGAAGGAGGCACGATTACCTGGCCGAATGGTACGGACATTGCGCCTGAGACCTTGTATGAAAAGTGTCAGCTTGCTACGGCCTGAATGTTAATGGTTTGTAAAAGGCGTTTCAGCGGAAACGCCGGTGGCGATGGGGGCGGAATAGCAGGCGTTCGTCCCCCGCTGATCAGGGTTGGGGGTGGTATTTTCGCGCGCAGGCGCGCTCCCACATTCAAACGACTGGGGGGATGCGCGCCACAATCACTTCCTGCCGCGCGCGACTGATGCCGTAGATCACTCGCTCCCCGGTCGCGCTGCGATCCCACGCCCAAGACTGGCCCTCGAAGGGCACGTCGATGGTGGTGACATATTCCAGCGTGACTCCCTGTTTGGGCAGGCGCAGCACGTGCAGTTGTGCAGCATCGTGGCCCGTGACATACAGCAAGCCGTCGTCGCCCCAGTCGCCGCCTGAGCAGGAGCTGTCGCCCCACGTGGCGATTACTTGGGGCGGGAAGAGCCACGACTGCAGCTCCTGCCAGTTGTCGTCGAACCGTGCCATGTGAGTCCAGCGCTGGTCGAAGCCCGGCGTGGTGCCGCTGTCGTTGTAGTTGGCGAAGCAGGCCCACCAGGACCCCTGGTGCCGCACCGCCCAGGTCAGCGAGCCGAGGCGCATGCCCAGCGTGTGACTTTCCAGCGGCTGCAGGCTGTTCGCATCGTAGATTTCCAGTGAACTGGCCATGGGCAGCTGCGGGAAGTTCGAATGCGACAGCACCAACCGGTCACCGTCCAGCCAGCCCGAGTTCAAATGAATGATGGTGCCGGCGCGCGGCCCGAACCACTCCGCCACCCGTTCGCCGGTATCCTTGCGGTGCTTGACCAGTGCATGATTGCCGATGCCGTAGAAGTGCTCGGCATCCACGGCCACGCCCTGATTCGCCTCCATGATGTGCCAGCGTTTCAGCTCCGTGGCCACTTGGCCGTGTTGCCTCAACTCTGGCGCCGGGGCCGCTGGCAGCGACTCCAGCCACTGCCTGTAGGCAGCGCGCAGGGCCTCATCGCCGAGGTTCTCGGCGGCGAAGCTTCTGCTGACGAGACCGGTGGCAGCAACTCCGGCCGCACCGGCCATGCCCAACAACATCCTGCGACGTGACAGTATATTCAGCATCAGAACTTCCTCGTGACTTGCAGATTCCAGCTCCGTCCTGTCAGCAGTGACTGACTCACGGAGGGGTCATAACCAAAACTTTCCGAAGCCAGCGGTGGCTCCTTGTCGGCCAGATTGCTCACGCCGAAACGCAACCGGGTATCACGCAGCATCGCAAAACGCGAGCCGTCGAACTCATAACCAACAGACAGGTTGTAGGTCACAAAACTGTCGACCACGCGGCGGTAAATCGTCCTGCCCTGCGTGAAGAAGGGCTCGATGTAGCTTGGGCTGCCCAGACTTTCGTATATGGCCTGGGTGGTCGTGGCACCGGCGTCGTGGGTTTCGCCCACGTGATAGATGCCAAGGCCTGCGTTCCACGGCCCCTTGCGCCAGAAGATATTGCTGGTGCTGCGCCACTCTGCCGCGCCCGAAGCGAACAGCAGGTCGTTGACCGTGGGTGCCACGTTGGCCGGAGACAGCGTCGTTTCCGCCTGGCCCAGATACGCCCACTCGGAGCTGAACACCAGATCACCGACATTCAAGTCACCGAAAGTCAGACCGCGCAGCTCGTAGCGCAGGCCGAAGTCTACACCACTGTGTTCGCTGGAGGACAAGTTCAGGAACGGCTGGTTGCGTGACAGGATACGCCCTGCCGCTGCCACGGGCTTGCTCGGGTTAGCGGCATTGTAGGCTGCGAAAGCGGTGATGTCTTCCGGGGTCAGGGCGTAGCGCTGGACATCGGAGTCGCCTTTGTAGCCAGCGCTGCCGCTGCCGAGATCGATCTTGCCGATCGCCACGCCAGCGGCGCGCTGCTGCTGGGTAAAGGCCGTCAGCAGCGCGATGTCGCTCTCGTTGATCTGCGCCACGCTGCGTTGCCCCAGCAGGTCACTACGGCGGATGCGCCACCAGTCAGCGTTCACACTCAGGCCGTCGACAAACGGGACATCGAGCACAAAGCCCGCGGTGTCACCCTTCGACTCCTGCGGCGCCAGGTCCGGGTTGCCACCGAAGTAGGTGCGCATCACGTAAGGTCCTTCGTTCAAGGCGGGGTTGCGATAATTGTCGATGTCGCCAGCGCCCGCGGAGATAGACCAGCGCGGGCTGGTGTACAACGCGGCCAGGCTTGGCGCCATGAAGCCTTCGTTGTAGGAGGCCCGCAGCATCAGCCACTCGGCTGGCTTCCAGTTCAGGCCGATCTTGGGTTTGGTGGTGCTGCCGAAATCGCTGTAGCGCTCGCTGCGCGCGGAAAGGTTCAGCTCCAGGCGGTTGACCAACGGGACGGCTGCATCCTCGTTTACCAGCGGCAGCATGACTTCGGCAAAGGCGCTGGTGACATCGCGATCACCAAGCACATCGGGGCGCGGAGGATGCAGGAGGAAGTCGTTGTTGGTGGTCTCCAAGCCCGAACTGGCGGGGTTCTCGCCGCTAAAGGGCGGGCGCAGGTCTTCGAGATCTTCCTTGCGATGCTCGACACCGAAGGCTGCCATCACATCACCGCCCCACCAGCTGAACAGCTGGCCCGAGACACGCGCGTCGGCGCTGGCGATCGTCGCCTGGGCCTCGCGGGCAAACACCGCGCTGAAGGAATCGACCACGGCTTGCGGATTGGCGTACGGGGCATTGGCCATCACGGCGCCGTTCTGCACCTTGAAGGTGTAGCCGAAGGGGTTGTAAGCGGTGGCGTCGGTGCGGCCGATGGCAGACTGCAGCAGGCTCTCGCGCACGTCTGGATAAGCTTCATCACTGCCGTCGACCTGGTTGTAGAACAGCGAGGTCTCCCAGGTCCAGGTTTCCCCCAGCGTGCCTTTCAGTCCCGTGGTGAAGCGCAGCACATCGGAATCTGTGTCGATGACTTCTGGTGAAAGACCCGCCAGCGTCATCTGCGTGAAACCGACGGTTCGCGGGGTGCCGGTCAGACGCGGTGTGCCGTCGGCATTGGCGGCGCCGCTCGGGTGATAGAAACGTGAGCCGTAAGGGTTGTAGGGGTTGTCCACCGGCATGAGCATCAGTTTGTCCGAGGTCGGTCCGTTCAGCGCCAATGGCTGTCGCTGCATGGTGGAGCGCGCCAGGTAATAGCCGAACTCGGCGAAGGCTGTCACTTTGTCGCTCACGTCATACTCACCGGCCAGATAAGCATTGCCGCGTTTGACCTCGGGAGAGGCGAAGCCGAACTGGTTCAGGTCCAGGAAGAATTCCGGATTGGTGGCGCGGCTGGGCGCAGCGGTGGTCAGCGAAGGGACGCCGTTGAGCGGGCGGAAATAATTGTTGGCGGTGGCAGTGCCCACGCGGAAAGTGGGCCAGTAGCCGCGCGCCGAGCGGCCGTCGAAGGCGCCGCCGACGGCGTTGAAGGGGGCAGGGGCGCGATCCGAGTTGAATGAAGTCTTGCTGAAGTCGCGGTCGGTCAGCGCGATGCTGTCGCGGGTCAGAGCCTCAAGGCTGCCGATAAAGCGACCACGGCCGTCGGCGATGCTGGTGGAGCCGAAAGTGAGCGCAAGTTGGGTATTGCCGCCGCCGCCATGCTCCGTGCCGCCCTGCTGCACGGACGCTTCCACGCCATCAAATTCGCGGCGCATGATGTAATTGATCACGCCGCCCACGGCGTCCGATCCGTAGATGGAAGAGGCGCCATCACGCAGCACTTCAATGCGATCCACGCCCTGAGTAGGCAGCTGATTCACGTTCACCGCTTGAGACAGGCCTGCCGTCATCGGATTGATCGCCATCCTGCGACCGTTCACCAGCACCAGTGTGGCGGTGGCACCCATGTTGCGCAGATTGATGTTGGCGTTGTCGCCGCGGGCGCCGGAGGAGCCCAGACGCGTTTCATTCTCGGGCAGGTTGACCACGGAGGGCAGCGAACTCAGCAGATCAACCGGCAGCAGTGCCGAGCGCACTTCCATTGCCTCTTCGCCGATGATCGACACCGGCACTACGCCATCGTTCAACGCGCGGCGGATATTGGAGCCGGTCACCAGCACTTCCTCGATGACAGGGGCATCGTCTGCCTGACTGCCGGTCGTGGGCGCCTGGGCCGTCGCGCTGGAGGCCGCGCTGAGCAACAGGCCGGAGAGTGCAAGCTTGACCATCAGGCACAGTGGCTTCTGGGATATGGGGGGTGGGTTGAGATACATCTGATTCGACTCCTTTGGGGGCCCGAAGCGTTCTTCGGGGCACTGTAATGGCGCTCAGGGTACGGATTGAATGCGACACCGCCATGGCACTTCAATTGCAGAAAGACTGCGGTTATGTGACAGCTGTGTGGGAGCGGACCTGCCCGCGATTGAAATGGCACTAACGTCAATCGCGGGTGGGCCTTTATGCCCTTCGGGTACGCTCCCGCAAGAGCTGTCGCGGGCAGGCCCGCTCCCACAGTGTTGCTTGAATGCGTTTCGTGGTTTAGTATGTTTCAATATCTATTGAGAGATTGAAATGAAAGTCACAGAGAAGAGCGCCCTCAACGGCTTTGCCGCACTGTCCCAGGAGACGCGCCTGCGCATTGTTCGCCTGCTTGTGAGCGCCGGCCCGGCGGGGCTGCCTGCGGGCACTATTGCCGAACAGGTAGGCGGCAGCTCGTCGCGCATGTCCTTTCATTTGAGCCATCTTGAACATGCCGGTCTGGTGCAGTCCCGGCGTGAGGGGCGTTCCATCATCTACCGCGTGTCTGTTCCTGCGCTCAATGGCCTTGTCGAATTTCTTACCCATAACTGCTGCAAAGGGCATGCGAATCCGCATCCGTTTGTACATTAAAAATAGTGCATTGAAGGAGCATCGTTGATGTCTGCCAGTACCCCCAATATCGTTGATGAATTGTTTGAGGTTCCAAAGCTGGAGAGGCTCACCTCGTCAGTGTCCACGCACAAGCCGCGCATCCTCCTGCTCTATGGATCGCTGCGTGAGCGCTCCTTCAGCCGCCTGCTGACGCTGGAGGCCGAACGGCTGCTGCAGCGCATGGGGGCCGAAACCCACATCTTCGATCCTCATGGTTTGCCACTCCCTGATGGTGCGGCCGTCGATCATCCCAAGGTAAAGGAGTTGCGGGACCTGGCACTGTGGTCCGAGGGGCAGGTGTGGACGAGCCCGGAGCGGCACGGCGCCATGAGCGCAGTCATGAAGGCGCAGATCGACTGGATTCCACTGGCGCTCGGTGCAGTGCGCCCGACCCAGGGCCGCACGCTGGCGGTGATGCAGGTCTGCGGAGGCTCGCAGAGTTTCAACACCGTCAATCAACTGCGTGTGCTCGGTCGCTGGATGCGCATGCTCACTATTCCTAACCAGTCCTCGGTGGCGAAAGCGTTTCAGGAATTCGACGAGAACGATCGCATGAAACCTTCGCCCTATTACGACCGTGTGGTAGATGTGATGGAGGAGCTGATCAAGTTCACTCTGCTGACGCGCGATGTGGCCGACTACCTGACGGATCGCTACAGCGAACGCAAAGAGTCGGCCGATGAGTTGAGCAAGCGCGTGTCTCTGCAGGCAGCCCTTTGAGCAATCAGTCGAGTGACGCCAGACCGCGCTGGGCGGTCGTCTGCGCACTCGGCATCGTCCAGATATTTGCCTGGGGCGGTTCCTTCTATCTCTTGACTGTCGTCGCTGCTCCCATACTCGCGGACACGGGCTGGCCGCTGCCGTGGATCATCGGCTCGTTGTCGGTTGGGCTTCTGGTGTCCGGGATTGTCTCTCCGCGGGTGGGTAATACCATAGATCGACGAGGAGGGCGCTTCGTGCTGGCCGTCTCCAGCCCATTGCTTGCTGCGGGACTGGTAGTCGCTGGTCTCGCACCCACGTTCCCTGTCTTCATCGCAGGTTGGGTCATCATCGGGCTCGGCATGGGTGCGGGATTGTACGACGCCGCCTTCGCCACGCTCGGGCAGATTTATCGGGAGCGAGCACGCTCTGCCATCACGGGGTTGACCTTGTGGGCGGGCTTCTCCAGCACGATCAGCTGGCCGCTCTCGGCCTGGTTCGCCGCCAATCTTGGTTGGCGTGGGGCGTTCTTCGCCTATGCAGCGATTCAGCTGCTGGTCTGTTTGCCTCTGGTGTTGACGATGATTCCGCGTCACCTTCCAAAGGTCGGATTGCGCGGTGCTGCCAGGGCGGGAGCAACGCTTGTGTTATCGCCACAGGAGCGGCGGCTCTTTCTGATTGTCTCGGGCGTCTTCGTGATGGCTGGCACCAGTTTTTCGATCCTGACCATTCACCTGCTGACGTTGCTGCAGACACATGGTGTCTCGCTGGACAATGCTGTGCTGCTGGGAACTTTGATTGGTCCAGCACAGGTGATTGGCAGAATCGCGGAGATGTCCAATCGCGGGCGTCATCATCCCTTGTGGACGCTTACCTTTGCCGTTGTGCTGATCGCAGCAGGCATGACGCTGCTGGCCACGGGCTTCGCCATCATGGGCGTAGCGATTGTGCTGTACGGCGCGGGCAACGGTGTGTTTTCCATCGCGCGGGGCACCGTGCCACTTGTCCTTTTTGGGCCGGATCGCTACGCTCAGATCATGGGCCGTCTCGCACGTCCTACCTTGCTGGCCCAGGCGCTGGCACCTATGTTGGCGGCGTGGCTGATGACGGTAGGAGGCGCTGATTTTCTTCTGCCTGTGATCGCTGGATTGGCGATAGTCAACATGGCGATCGTCGGCGTGCTGTGGAGGTTTGGCAATGGACATCACTCATTTGCGTGAAGGCGAGAGCGTATATGCAGCTCAATAATGATTTCACTCGACAAGGCAACCATGACGACTGATACCGACTATCTGCAACTCGACAAGCAACTGTGTTTTCCGCTGTACGCTGCCTCACGCCTGCTGACGAGGTTGTATCAGCCGCTGCTTGAACCGCTGGGGCTCACCTACCCGCAGTACATCGTGCTGATGATCTTGTGGGAGGACGCACCATGCTCGGTTTCCCACATCGGCGGCAGGGCACAGTTGGCCACCAACACGCTGACGCCCTTGCTCAAACGTCTGGAATTGCTGGGGATTCTTGAGCGGCAGCGGGCGGATCAGGATGAGCGTGTCGTCAACGTGGTGCTCACGTCCAAAGGCAAGGCGCTGCGCAAGAAGTGTGCGTGCATCCCCGAGCAACTGTTCAAGCGCGCCGGATATCCGCTTCAGGAAGGTATGCTGCTGAAGAAGCAACTGGATGATTTTCTCGTTCATCTGCAGGCTGTCGCCGATCAGTAGATTAAGTATGTCGCACACGATACAATCGCACGAAACACTCACAGTACTATTCATAGGAAGGAGCTCAACATGATCGACTCTTCATTCAAGCCCTCGGTAAAACCTCCGGTCAAAGCACATTTTTCCCGCCTGCGTTTCGGTGCGGCGCTTGGCGTGGCGGTTCTCACTCTCGGCCTCGGCGCGACGCAACTCAAAGCCGCGACAGAGCAACCACTGCTGGCCGATGAGACCAGCTTTGATTGCCTGACCGCCATGACGGCCGTGCGCGGTTTATTTGTCGACAATCTGCTGGGGAATCTGGACGCCACACTCGCTGTCGCCAATTCTGCTGAAGGCGGGCAGTATCCGACGGGTACTGTGCTGCAACTGGTGCCGACAGAGGTCATGGTAAAGCAGGCGCCGGGCACCAGTCCGGTGACCAATGACTGGGAGTTCTTTGAACTGGCGGTCAGCGAGGCGGGCTCGAGCATCGTGAGCCGAGGCTTTACTGATGTGATCAACCGTTTTGGCGGCAATTGCTTTGGGTGTCATGTCAAGGCGGAGCCAAAGTGGGATTTCGTCTGCGAGACCGGGCATGGCTGCGAACCGCTCGCCTTCACGCGCGAAATGATCGAAAACGCCCAGAACGGCGATCCGCGCTGCAAGGCTCCCGAGGAAGTTTAAGTCGCGAAGTTCAAGTCAGAAGCGCTAAGCCATGACACTGCGATTCTTGCCCTCGCGCTTGGCACGGTAGAGGGCAGCGGCGGCTGAGGTCGGAATCGGTACGGATTTTGTTGACGCTGCTGGCGAAAATGGCTAGTGTTCGGCAGGTTTTTAACCCGGCAATTGTCCGCCTAAACACTTTAACAAGAAGAATCGCTGCTATGAATTACGCAAAAATTGTTGGTCTCTTTGTTGGTGCCTTCCTGCTGAACATGGTTGCGCCGCAAATATTGGAGCATCTTGCTCACCTGCCTGGTACCGAGGCGGCCATTGCTCAGACGCTCTGGTGTCTGGGACTCTTTCTGGTGTTTGGCTGGGCCTGCAGCAAGCTTGCCGAAGGCACTGTATTTCCGAATTTCACGCTGCAACTGCTGATTGGTATTGTGCTGCACGACGCTCTGGCGCCAATTGCACCACAGATCATGATCCCCGTTGTGGTCTGTACCGCGCTGGCCGCAATCATTCTCAAGGGTGGTGGCGACGAGGTGGAGCGACTCGATTTCCTCAAGATTGCCTACCCGACGATGCTGATTGCAGTAGTGGGTTATCTCATTACTTTCTTCATTATGTTCCCATTGCTGCTGCTGTTGGGGATTGATGGCAAGACTGCCGCATTGCTGGCGGCCATCATCGGGTCTACTGATCCGGCTGCGCTGATTCCCACGCTGAAGAAAATTATCTTCAAGGATCAGTACAAGCGTCTTGCGGGTCTGTCCATTGCGGAGAGCGCTGTGAATGACGCTGTTGGCGCCATCTTCGTTGGTGCCCTGGCCACGATGATTCTGGCAGGCACTTCAGTAGAGAGTACCGCTTCATTGACATCAGGTCTGTTCAGCAGTGAAAACATGTTGAACCTTGGCCGTCAATTCCTGTTTGGTACTGTGGCAGGTGTGATCGGCTGGGCATTCATGTACAGCTATGAAAGGTACAAGTCCACGCATCACCAAAACACCGGTGAAGCTGAGACCGCCTATGACTTCGCGATTGTACTGGCGGTTCCGCTGGTGACCTTCGTGTTGGCACAGTCGATTCACGGCAACGGCTTCCTCGCTGCCTTCATCGCCGGTCTGCTCGCCAACTACAACCACAACAATCACGCTTTCCAGAAGACTCTGCACACCATGGAGATCAAAATCGAGAGTATCTCCAAGCCCATGATCTTCATGATGGTCGGACCATTCGTGTCTTTGGGCGACCTGGCAGACACCGCAGTGATGGGATTGGTCATATCGGTTCTCTTCATGCTAGTTGCACGTCCTGTCGCCGTGATGGTTTCTCTGTTGCCCACCAACCTGAACATGAAAGAAAAGCTGTTCATGACAGCGGTGCGTGAGACCGGCGTAATCCCCGTAGTGCTGGCGGTAATCACAGTGGCGCAGTTCCCCGAGTTGACGCTGCTCATGCCGTTGACGGCGTGGGTGGTGATCTGGACTCTGACGATACTGCCTGCGATTACGCCTTGGTGGTCCAGAAAGCTGCAGATCGTCGAGTAAAGCTCAGCGCAGTATGCAAAAAAGGGGGGCATTCCACGGAATGCTCCCCTTTTTTATTTCTCCGCGTTGCTTGATATTAATCATTGTCATCGAGAGGGTAGCGGCCTAGCATCGGGGTACTTCAACTACATAATCAGGAGAGCGATATGAGTCACTACAAGAATGTGCTGGTTGCTATCGATGGGTCGGACGAGTCCGTCAAGATTGTGCAGAAGGCGTTGGATATCACTGCGGGCAGCGGTGCGAAGATGAGTGTGGCGCTGGTGTTCGAAACGCTGGTCGGCAACTATTCCTACGAATTGAACATGGGGGATTTTCAGAAAGCTCAGCACGACTTTCAGGAGCAGGTGAGCAAGCGAGCGCGCGAGATGCTGAAGGCGAAATTCCCCGAGATTGCAGCGGCCGATGTGCACTTTCTCCGCGGCAAGGCCGGCAATGAAATCAAGCGGCTGGCCGCGTCCCTGAAGACGGATCTGGTCGTGATCGGCAGCCATGGCCAGGGAGCGGTGAGTGCGGCGGTGCTGGGCTCGACGGCCAACAGTGTGTTGCACGGCGCTCACTGTGACGTGTTCACCGTGCGGGTCTGAGATCTGCAGCGCCGGACTGCTCTGGACTGTTTTGGACTGTTTTGGATTGGACAGAATCTATGGCATGGCCTTGCGCAGGCTGATTGCCCCGCGTATTTGTCCGGCCGTATAACCTGTTGCCATGTCATCGGGATAATGCCGCAGCAAAGCGCTGCGCACGTCTTCGGCGATGTCGGTGCCATGGCAGGTCAGGCACAGCGGAGCCGCGGGTTGCGCCTGCATGTAACGGAATTCTCCGCCGACCACCTCCGCCAGATTGATGTCCGCGCCCTGCTCGCCGCCGCGTTG
>CAIRBI010000133.1 GCA_903876785.1 uncultured Gammaproteobacteria bacterium | reverse complement strand
TAATGGTTGCCGCCGGCACGCCGAAGAAGTCCACAAACACCGAATGCCGTGGGCCGTAATCCTGATCCGGTGCGTACCACACGGTATGCCCCTGTTGCAGGCTGCGCAGCGCGAGGCGCACATCGCCGCGGTCAATCACCGCACCATAGAGGCGTTGTCGCGCTCGGAACATCAGCGTCTCGAACAGAGGATTCTTGTGGGGCCGGTAGGTGACATCCATCTTGTGGAACAGGCTCAACAGGCTGCCCGCAAACTCCAGCGTCGTGAAGTGCGCGCACACCAGCAGGATGCCTTTGCCATCCCGCGCGGCCGCCTCCAGATTTTCCAGCCCGCTGACTGTCACGCGCTTGCGGAAATCCTCGGGGCGGCGGCACCAGGCCAGCGCCACTTCCATCACGCCGATACCGTTGGAAATGAAGGTCTCCCGCACCAGCCGCGCCTGTGCCACTGCATCCAGCTCCGGGAAACACAGCGCGATGTTGATCTTGCAGATGCGGCGTCGTTCCCGCGCGAATTTGTAGCTCAGCCAGCCGAGCCCCTGGCCGATCCGCATCTGCACGGCGAAAGGCAGGTGCGCCGCCAGCCAGATCACCCCGAAGCCCAGCCAGGTGGGCCAGTAACGAGGGGCGAGGAAGTCGCTCAGGTGCTCGGATTTTTTCGATTTCTTGGTCAGAAAGTGCGCTCCTCAGTCGGCATCGGCACTGTTGCCGGTTCGTCTTCGAAGCCGCGCTTGCGCATGACCAAATGCAGCAGCGGCGTAGTGGCGAAGGTTGTCACCAGCGCCATGATCACGAGCATAGTGAAGAGGCGGGGGGAGATGACGCCCATCTCCAGGCCCAGGTTGAGCACGATCAGCTCCATCAACCCGCGCGTGTTCATGAGGATGCCGATGATGCTGGACTCGCGCAGGCTCAGGCCGACAAAGCGTCCGGCGATGAACGAGCCGCCAAACTTGCCCGCCGTGGCCACGGCAATGATCGCGAGGCAGGCGAGCCAGTCCGTCGCGCCACTGAGAAGCCCGACCTCGGTGCGCATGCCCGTGTAGGCGAAGAAGCTCGGCAACAGCAGGACGACGACGATGTCTTCCATGCGCGTGCGAATCTGCTGTGCCAATCGCCCGTCGTGCTGCATGACCGCGCCGAGCAGGAACGCGCCGAACAGGGCGTGAATGCCGATGAATTCAGTCGCCGCCCCCGCCAGCAACAGCGCCACGAACACCAGCCCCAGCACGCCTTGTGACAGTGGCTCGGGGTTGCGCTCCTCGCGTGCCGCGAGCTGACGCAGCAGCGGCCGGGCAATCCAGAACATCGACGCCACGAAGGCGCCGGAGAACACGACTGTCCACGCCACGCCCGACACCTTGGCCGTCGCGACGCCGGCGACGAAGGCCAGCAGCACCCACGCGGTGGCATCGCCCACTGCGGCGCTAGACAAAGCCAGTCCGCCGAGACGGGTGCGTTGGGCTTGGAAATCACTCAGGATGCGCGCCAGCACCGGGAACGCGGTGACGGACATCGCCACGCCGATGAACAGCGAGAAGACAGTGAAATCGACGTCCTGCGCGGCGTAGAGCGGATAGAGTCCCAACGCCAGCAGCGCGCCGAGCAGGAAAGGGGTGATGATGCTGGCGTGGGCGATGATGACCGTCGCCTGGCCGTGTTTGCGCGCTGCCTTCAAGTCCAGCTCGAGCCCCACCAGGAACATGAACAGCACCACGCCGACTTTGGCAATCATGCCGACAAAGGGCGCGGCATCTGGCGGCAGCACGAAGGCCTGCAGCGAGGGCGACACAGCCCCGAGCAGCGAAGGCCCGAGCGCGAGACCCGCGAAGATTTCCCCGATCACCGGTGGCTGGCGCAGAAAGCGCCGAAACAATACGCCCATCGCCCGGGCTACCAGGGTGATCAGGGCGAGTGCGAGCAGGACGTGCGCCAGCGGGTCGGTGATGATCCATTCGGAGCGTGTTGAGCTCTCTGCCGCTGGTGCATTTGCCACGAGCTCTGCGCCCGCCGCGCGAATGAGCAGATAACCGCCAATGGCGGCCGTCAGCATGGCGATGTAGGCGACGAGGACGCCAAAGCGTTTGGGTGGAACAGACATAAACCGCGGACTCCTTCAGGTTGCCGCATTGTAATGTCTTGTCGGGAAGAATTTCAGGCTATTTCTGCGTGCCCTCTGTGGGAGCTTGCCCTGCAAGCGAAGGTTTGGAGGTGCACTAACCTAAACACTCACTCGCAGAACCGGGAAGAGGATATCTGGAGAATCCATACTAAAGGCTGCAACCACACCTTTTGCAGAAAGCGGCGTCGGCCTCGTGTGTCGCGAGCTCGCAGCCCTGGCATGTTCTGGCGATTGGAGCAGGCGCATCCTGGCGGCGCTGCTCGGTGAACAGCTCGGCCCCGACAATGCCGGTAGGCACGGCAATGATGCCGTAACCAACAATCATCGCCAGAGCGGCGACGGCCTGACCCAGCGGAGTATGGGGTGCGATATCACCGTGAGATTCAGCACCCAGAACAGAAAAACGACGATCTTTCTGCCTGAATTCACCAGCGCGCTGAAGAGGATGTTGGCCTTGCCGACGTAACGGAACATTTTCAGGACTTTGAAAATACGCAGCACCCGCAATGTGCGTATCACTATCAGGTAGGGTGAGGCAGCAAATAGGAATGTGAGATAGGTCGGCAGAATCGACGTCGAAAAGCTTTCCGGCCAGAGTCTCGTAACCAAAGATGACGTCGTGGAGCTTGGACTTCAGTGTATTGTCGGCGGAATCCATGATCGTGTCTGGTCTGCTGAGAAGTTCAGTGACTGACGATCTGATTGAAACCGTCGATGATGGTGGTGAGCTCTTCTGGATCGATGCGACCGATTCGATCACCTATGCGTTCCACGGACAGCGTGCGGATCTGGCTGATCTTGACCCATGAAGTCACAGGCAGGGAGCCGCTCTCAAGCCGATACGTCAATGGAAAACCAGCCTTCTGTGGCTGGCTGGTGATCGCCATGGCGACGACCGTTCCCGAGCGTTGATTGAAAATGTCATGGCTCAAAATCAGCACCGGGCGTCGACCAGCCTGCTCACTGCCTTGCACCGGGTTCAAATCTCCCCAGCGGATTTCACCTCTCAGTATTCCGGCCACTCAGCAAGCGCCTCCTGCATGTTTTCCTCCGCCAAAGCCTGCTCATAAACCGGATCAAGCTTGGCGCATTCCTGCGCCAGCAGGTTCCGGTTCAGCCGCTCCAACTTTTCGGTGATCGCTTCCTGAATGGCGCGACTGCGGCTGGGGAACATTTGATTTCTCACCAATGCGTCGATTTCTTCCAATACCCTGGAATCAAGGCTGATGGCTATCTTGCTGCTGCTCATAATTACTCTCCTTGGTATGAGTCTTGGTCATACCGGGGGTGGCTGTCAAGATCCCCAACCGCCTGTGCTATGATCCCCGCCTGAATTTTCGGACTTCTCAGGACTGTGTGATGAAACTGGACATGCCCCCTTTTCAGCAGGCGCGAGTGCTCGTGGTTGGCGATGTGATGCTGGATCGGTACTGGCACGGCAAGGCCACGCGGATCTCCCCGGAGGCTCCGGTGCCTGTGGTGCGCGTCGCCAATCGCGAGGATCGGCCGGGCGGTGCAGGCAACGTGGCGCTTAATATCGCGGCACTCGGCGCAGCGGCGTCGCTGGTGGGCATCGTCGGTGCCGACGAGGCGGGCGAGGAGTTGCATTCGCGTTTGAAGGCGGCCGGTGTGTTGTGTGACTTCGCGGTGTGCGGCGCGGCGCCGACCATCACCAAGCTGCGTGTGATTGCTCAGCATCAGCAGCTGCTTCGTCTGGACTTCGAACAGGATTTTGGTGCCGAGGCGGTCGCTGCGCTGGAAGCGCGCGCGGTGGCGCTGCTGGGCGGTGCTCAGGTTCTGGTGCTGTCGGATTACAACAAGGGCGCGCTGCAGAACACGCGTGAACTGATCGCCGCCGCGCGCGCACGCGGCATTCCCGTGGTGGCTGACCCCAAGGGCTCCGATTTCAGCAAGTATCACGGTGCCACCGTGATCACGCCCAATCTCAGCGAGTTCGAAACCATTGTCGGCAAATGCCGCTCCGAGGAAGAGCTCTCCGCCCGTGGTCTGAAGCTGATGGCAGAGCTGGACCTGGAAGCGCTGCTGATCACCCGCGGCGAAAACGGCATGACGCTGCTGCGCCCCGGCCATCCCGAACTGCACATGCCGACCCGCGCGCAGGAAGTATTCGATGTCACCGGCGCCGGGGACACCGTGGTCGCCGTGCTGGCTGCGTCGCTGGCGGCCGGCCATTCGCTGGATGAAGGCACCGCGCTGGCCAATCTCGCTGCCGGGCTGGCGGTGGGCAAGCTGGGCACTGCTGCCATCAGCGGCCCTGAACTGCGCCGCGCGATTCAGCGCGAGGAAGGCTCCGGACGTGGCGTGATGACGGCCGAGCAGCTGCGTCTGGCGGTCGAGGATGCCCGTGCTCACGGCGAGAAGGTGGTGTTCACCAATGGCTGCTTCGACATCATTCACGCGGGTCACGTCGGCTATCTGGCCGAGGCGCGCAAGCTGGGCCAGCGCCTGATCGTGGCGATCAACGACGATGCCTCGGTCAAGCGCCTGAAGGGCCCGGGGCGTCCCATCAATCCTGTCGAGCGGCGCATGGCCGTGCTGGCCGGACTGGAGGCCGTGGACTGGGTCGTCTCATTTGCCGATGACACCCCGGAAGCGCTGCTGCGACTGCTCAAGCCCGATATTCTGGTGAAGGGCGGCGACTACAGCATCGACCAGGTGGTGGGTGGCGAATACGTGCTCGGTTACGGCGGCGAGGTGCATGTGCTGGCGTTTCTGGACAATTGCTCGACCTCGGCCATCGTCGAGAAGCTCAAGGGATAAACGCGTCAATTCTCACCACCAAGGAAACGACTCACTCATGTCGCAGCCATTACAGCCACCTCTCAAGTCATCGCCGCTCCGCCGCGTCTTCCGCCTGCTCGGCCGGGCCATCGATACCCTCCGCACCTTCATCGGCCGCCTGCTGTTCGTCATGGTTCTGGTCGTGGTGCTGCTGCTGATTTTCGGCGGCCCGACGCCGCTGCAGGTGCCGGAAGGCGGCCTGGTTGTCATCAATCCCCGAGGGCCGGTGGTCGAGCAAGCGGGCGAAGTCGACCCCGCGACCTTGCTGCTGGGGTCTGGCGAACTGGAGACCACGCCGGTCCGTGATATTACCGAGGCACTCAAGCGAGCTTCCGAAGATGAGCGCATTGCCGGAGTCGTTCTCAATCTTGGTGAGATGACCAGCATCAGCCCGGCGAATCTGGAGACGGTCGGCGCGGCGCTGCAGGCCTTCAAGGCGAGCGGCAAGTCGTTGACCGCCCATGGCGATTACTACGATCAGGCCCAGTATCTGCTGGCTTCCTACGCCGACACGGTGATTCTGCACCCGATGGGGCAGGTGCTGCTGCCGGGTTATGGTGGCAGCCAGCTGTTCTACAACGAGTTGCTCGACAAGCTGGGCGTCAATGTCCACATCTTCCGCGTCGGCACCTACAAGGCGGCGGTGGAGCCTTTCGAGCGCAACAACATGTCCGAGGAGTCCCGTGCCAACAGCCAGCAGCTCGTGGACGAACTCTGGCAGAGCTACCTGACACAGGTGGCCGAGAACCGCGGGCTGAGTGAGCAGTTGCTGCGCAGCTACACCAACGACTTCGCTGATCATCTGCTGGCGTCGGATGGCGACACCGCAGCGACGGCACTGCAACACGGACTGGTCGACGAGCTGCTCAGCCGTCCCCAGTTGCGCAATCGCCTGCGCGAGCTGGCCGGTGGCGCTGAGGGCGACGCGGCCGCGGGGACCATCGAGTTTCAGCAATATCTGGCCTTGACCAGCCGGCCGCATCTGCCGAGCGAAAACGAGATCGGCGTGATCGTCGCCGAGGGCACCATCGACGTGGGCGACCAGCCACGTGGCGTGATCGGCGCCGATTCTCTGGCAGCATTGATTCGGGAGGCGCGCCGCGACGACAACGTGAAGGCCGTGGTGTTGCGTATTGATTCCCCCGGCGGTTCGGCGCTGGCCTCGGAGCTGATCCGGCAAGAGCTGGATCAGCTGCAGTCGACCGGCAAACCCCTGGTGGTCTCGATGGGCGGCACGGCGGCGTCAGGCGGCTACTGGATCTCCGCGATGGCGGACGAGATCTGGGCGTCGCCGGTGACAATCACCGGTTCGATCGGCATCTTCGGCATGATCCCCACCTTCGAGGGCAGTCTGGCCTCGGTTGGCGTCTATGCCGACGGCGTGAGCACTACGCCGCTGACACGCGCCGACCCATTCACAGGCGTGAGCGAACAGCTGGCGACGGTGTTTCAGGCCACGGTGGAGGACGGTTATCAACGCTTCCTGCGGCTGGTCGCCGAGGGGCGCGGCATGACGGAGGAGCAGGTCGACGCAGTGGGTCAGGGGCAGGTCTGGAGCGGGGCGCAGGCGCAGAAGTTTGGCCTTGTCGATGAGCTCGGTGACCTCGACGATGCCGTAGCCGCTGCCGCACGCCTGGCCGAAGTGAACGACTATCAGATGCGCTACATTGAGACGCCGATGTCCGCCGGCGAGGTGTTGCTGCAGGGCATGGCGCAG
>CAIRBI010000132.1 GCA_903876785.1 uncultured Gammaproteobacteria bacterium | reverse complement strand
TTGATCAACAGATGTATCTGCGTATCGCGCCGGAGCTGTATCTGAAGCGACTGGTGGTCGGTGGCTTCGAACGCGTCTTCGAAATCAATCGCAACTTCCGCAACGAGGGGTTGTCCACACGGCACAACCCCGAGTTCACGATGATCGAGTTCTACCAGGCCTATGCCGACTATCACGATCTGATGGACCTGACGGAAAATCTATTCCGCAAGATTGCGCAGGACGTGCTCGGCACGACTCAGCTCTCCTATCAGGGATTGCCACTGGATTTCGCCGTGCCGTTTAATCGCATGAGTGTGCGCGAGTCTATCATTCGCTACTGTGAAGGTGTCGCCATGCACGACTTCAGAGATCGTGACGCTGTAGCCGCACTGGCGAAGCGGATGGCTGTGCCCATTGAGGATGCATGGGGCACCGGGCGCGTCGCCATGGCGATTTTTGATGAGCGTGTTGAGCACCAGTTGCTGCAACCCACTTTCATTACCGAGTATCCAACCGAGATATCGCCACTGGCAAGAAGCAACGACGACAATCCTGAGGTGACCGACCGATTCGAGTTGTTCATCGGTGGACGAGAGATCGCCAATGGCTTCTCCGAGTTGAACGATGCGGAGGACCAGGCCGAACGCTTCCATGCTCAGGTGGCACAGAAAGAATCCGGCGACGACGAGGCCATGCATTACGATGCAGACTTCATCACGGCGCTGGAATTCGGGTTGCCTCCGACAGCGGGCGAGGGGATTGGCGTCGATCGTCTGGTAATGTTGTTTACCGATGCGCCTTCAATCAAGGATGTGCTGCTGTTCCCGCACATGCGTCCTCATCACGAAAAGTGACATTGGTGGAGAGTGGCCGATGGAGCGCGTGCGGCTGGAACAGTCCTGGAGAGAATTGCTGCTGCCGGAGTTCGAACGCGACTATATGCGGTCATTGCGCGAATTTCTGTTGCGTGAAAAGCAGCAGGGGAAAGTCATTTTCCCGGCTGGCGACGACATCTTCAATGCGCTGAACTCCACGCCATTTGATCAGACCCGCGTCGTCATACTGGGACAGGATCCCTATCACGGCCCGGGTCAGGCTCATGGGCTGTGTTTCTCCGTCAGGCCCGGAGTTGCCACCCCGCCGTCGCTGAAAAATATTTACAAAGAGATTGCCGCCGATTTGGGAATACCTCCGACGCGCAGTGGCTGTCTTCAATCCTGGGCCGAGCAAGGGGTGTTGCTGCTCAACGCCGTACTCACCGTTGAGTCAGGGCGTGCTGCATCGCATCAGCGTAAAGGCTGGGAGCAATTCACAGATCGCATTGTGGCGCTGCTCAATGAGCGCCGTGAAGGTCTCGTGTTCCTGCTGTGGGGAAGCTATGCGCAGAGCAAGGGCGAAATCATCGACCGCAACCGCCACCTCGTTCTGGAGTCGGTGCATCCTTCGCCGTTGTCGGCGAGTCGTGGCTTTTTCGGCAACCAGCATTTTTCTCGCGCGAACAGTTATCTGTCGGCGCATGGGCAAACGCCAATCGATTGGCGCGTTCCAGAATGACTGAAAAACAGCTCAGAGAGGCAGCATGAGTGATTCAGATAATTCGCAACAGGTCTGTGTGGTAGTGGGGGCAAGTCACGCTGGTTCGCAACTGGCGGTGCAATTGCGCAAAGAGGGTTGGGCAGGGCGCATCATCCTGATCGGCGCGGAGACCCAATTGCCATATCACCGGCCGCCGTTGTCGAAGAGCGTGCTCGCGGGTGAGAAGTCTGTTGATGAAATCGCCTTGCGTCCCCACAGCATGTATACGGCCAATGCCGTGGAGCTGCGTCTTGGCGAGCGTGTCGAGAGTCTGGATGTTCAGAAGAAATCTGTGCTGCTGAGCAATGGCGAAAAAATCGCCTATGACAAGCTGGCCTTGTGCACTGGCGCCAGGGTGCGCAGACTGGGGTTGGGTGACGATCTGCAGGGCGTTCATTATCTGCGCACGGCAGATGATGTCGCGGCCCTCAAACCTGAGCTGATCGCAGGCCGACGAGCGGTGATTATTGGTGGTGGCTATATTGGTCTGGAGACCGCTGCGGTGCTGGCGCAACTCGGGCTGCAGGTCACTGTGCTGGAAGCAGCGGAACGCCTCTTGCAACGCGTCACCAGCGTGGTGATGTCGGAATATTTTCAGCACCTGCATGAGGCCCATGGTGTGAAAATTGTCACTCATGCTCATGTAAGGCGGATTGCCGGAGAAGGCAGGGTGTGCGCCGTCGTGTGTGCGGACGGCACCGAGTTTGCAGCCGACCTCGTGATTGTTGGCGTGGGTGTGATTCCCGAAACGAGCCTGGCCGAAGCGGCGGGTCTGGAAGTGGTGAATGGGATCAAGGTTGACGAGTACGCGCGCACCACTGCAGATGACGTCTATGCAGCGGGTGATTGCACCTGGCACCCCTGCGCACTTTATGGACATCATGTGCGGCTGGAATCAGTTCAGAATGCGCTGGACCAGTCCCGCGTCGCCGCCGCGAGCATTGCCGGAAAGCCGGTCGCCTATGAGGCCTTGCCGTGGTTCTGGTCGGATCAATATGCAGTCAAACTGCAAAGTGCAGGGCTGTTGAGTGGCTATGATGACATGCTGGTGCGAGGCGATCGCCGCAATCAGGATGGCACGGGCTTCTCGGTGTTCTACTTTCGTGAAGGCAAGATGATAGCGGCAGACTGTGTCGATCGGGCCAAAGAATTCATTGCCTGCAAACGTCTGATTGCCGCGCGCCTGGAGGTCAACAGGCAGGCACTACTGGATGAGTCCAGTGCTCCCGACACATTCGCGTCAGTGTGACTGAGCACTGCCGGTGTAGATGCAGCCGCTGGTGCAGGTCTCGCGAATTTCAATGCTGCTGAGTTGCGGTAATACAGGCTGGAGTTTGTTCCAGATCCAGATCGCAAGATTCTCGCTGGTGGGGTTTTCGAGACCGGGAATTTCATTCAGGTAGTAATGATCCAGCTGTTTCCAGATTGGCTGGAAGGCTGCCTTGATGTCGCCGAAATCCATGACCCAGCCGGAGCGCTCGCCGACCGCGCCCGACACGGCGACTTTCACCATGAAGGAATGCCCATGCAAGCGTGCGCACTTGTGCCCCTCAGGAACGTGAGGGAGTCGATGTGCTGCTTCGAAGGTAAATTCTTTATAGATCTGCATGAGAACCGGGGGTTTGTTGAGAATGAGCGGCGGCAATGCTACCGGGAGTCGCGTTTCAAGTACAGTTGGATTGGCATATAATCCTGGGCGAAAGCCCGCGCCCATCAGGAAAAAGCATGCCTGAAAAGCAGACATCCGCTATCCGTTATCTGAAATCCATTTCCCGTTTCCTGCTTAAAGGCAGGCGTCTTCCCGTGGCTATCAGCCTGATGGTGACTTTTCTGGTGGCCTGGATGGAAATCGCCCCGGCACCGGGCGTAGGAACTCTGGTCGGGCGTCTGGACAATCTGATTTACGATCAACGATTCAACCTGATGCCCAAGCCGGTCAAAAATCCGGAGAACAAGATTGTGATCGTCGATATCGACGAGCGCAGTCTGCAGGTAGAGGGGCAATGGCCGTGGGATCGCTTCAAGGTGGGCCGACTATCAGAAAAACTCGAAGAATACGGTGTATTGGTGACCGGCTTCGACGTCACATTTCCTGAGCCGCAGCGCAATATCGTTCAGGATCTGCTCGGACGGGTAGGCAACGAGCGGTTGGGAAGCGGGCTGGCAACACAACTGCTGGGGCTGGAGACCGAGTTGGATGCCGATCGCTACATGGCGCAGGCTATCAGCGGTCCGCTGATGTCGGTGGTGCTTTCGATATCATTCAACCCCGTGCAGGAAGTCCAATACGGTTCTCTGCCCGCTTCGATAGTGAATATCGATGCCGATATCGCTGACCGGGTTGCCCTTCAGGAGATGGCCGGATACACGAGCAATATCGCCGTGCTGCAGGAAGCTGCCGCTGGCGCAGGGATCATGAATCAGTTGCCGGACCTCGATGGCATCATTCGCAGGGTGCCGCTGGTAGTACGCTATCAAAATCAGCTCTACCCAACACTGGCCCTGGAAATGGCGCGAGTTTATTTCTTTGAGGATCGCTTCGATCTGGTTACACAGCCATCGGGCAGTGTGAATCAGGTGGAGGGTATCCGCATCGGCAGCAACGCCGGTCAATATGAATTGGCTACCGATAGCAGGGCGCAGGTGCTGGTGCCTTATACCGGTCGCTCCATCCTGAGTGGGGAGGGTCAGTTTCCATTCGTGTCGGCGACAGATGTCCTCAACGATAACGTTGACCCTGCCATCCTGGAGAATGCTCTCGTACTGGTCGGCACCACCGCAACGGGTCTTTTCGATTTGCGCTCCACGCCACTGGAGGCTGTGTACCCGGGAGTGGAGGTGCACGCGAATATTCTCAACGGCCTGCTCGATTCATTTATCGTTCAGGAAATCGCTGCGGGACAACAAACCGATCTGCAACAGGTTATGAGCGGGATTGAGCAATCACGCGGTATCGCCTTCCCTTATCAGCCAGTCTGGGAGCATGGGGCTATCGTCTTTACATTGCTGGTGACTGGTGTGCTGTTGAGTGTCTTGTTGCCGGCGCTAGGCCCTGCCGTTCTCGCGCTGACGATACTGGCTCTGTTGGCGATAGCAATCTGGAGTAATTTTCTGCTCTGGTCCGTGTATCGAATGGACATCTCGCTGACGTTGATCCTTCTCCTGATCGTGCTGCTGGGCGTGGTCAACATGGCTTATGGATTCCTGAGCGAACGCCGCTCACGCAAGGCCATCAAAGGAATGTTCGATCAATATGTGCCACCGGCCCACATCGACGAGATGCTGCATAATCCCGATGCTTATACCTTCGCCGGTGAGAGTCGTGAGATGACGGTACTGTTCGCTGATATTCGTGACTTCACCACTGTATCGGAGGCGTTGACCGCGACCGAATTGAAGCAGCTGCTGAATGAATTTTTTACGCCAGTCACCGGCATTATCTTCGAGCACAACGGGACAGTGGACAAGTATGTCGGCGACATGGTGATGGCGTTTTGGGGCGCGCCTCTGAAAGATCTGCATCACCGTTATAACGGCGTCAATGCGGGGCTGCACATACTCGATAGAGTCGAGGAATTATGCGCGGAATTCGAGGCCAAGGGATTTCCCAGAGTCAAGATTGGTGTCGGTATAAACAGTGGCATGATGAACGTGGGAGACATGGGATCTGTATATCGGCGCGCCTATACCGTGCTCGGCGACGCGGTGAACCTTGCCTCGCGACTTGAGGGGCTGACGAAATATTATGGTGTGAAATTTCTGCTCGGCGAGCAGACGGTCAACGGGTTGGAAGGATTCGTATGCCGATTGATCGACAAGGTCAAGGTGAAAGGCAAAGACAAGGCTGTGAAAATATACGAGCCCATGTGTCGCACTGCCGACGCTACACCGGAATTGCGCGACAGTATCGAAGAGTACGAGAAGGCACTTAACTGTTATTTCAGAAAGGACTGGGACACGGCGCAGACACAGTTTGAAGCGCTGCAGCAGAAATTTCCGCAAGCGCTGTTGTATAAAATTTATCTTGAAAGAATCGAGTCATTGCGACACGAAATTTTACCGGAAGACTGGGATGGCTCGTATCAGCACATGAGCAAATAGTCGCGATTAACAGCTCCAAACAACCTTCGTCAAGGCTTGTAAACAGACCTTGCGCTGTTCAAAAAACAGCTGAGGAAATTTATTGACATGTCACCCTAAGTCGGTAAAATGCGCGACACCTAAGAGAGCGGGTGATTAGCTCAGTTGGTAGAGCGTCGCCCTTACAAGGCGAATGTCGGGGGTTCAAATCCCTCATCACCCACCAGTAAGGCGCTTCATTGCCAGGCTGTTGCTCCGGGAAACCAAGGTAAGTCACACGAGATTGCCGCTGTAGTCAGCAAGTTGTAGAAAAGTATGTGTGGACCGGTAGTTCAGCCGGTTAGAATGCCGGCCTGTCACGCCGGAGGTCGCGGGTTCGAGTCCCGTCCGGTCCGCCACTACACTTCGTCATCGCTAAAGTTATTCGTAAGTTCCTCTCAGTTTCCTTTCCAATTGTTACCTGAATCTCTTGATTTTTACACGGCCTGAACTGCAATCGATTGGCGATGCCATTCCCCGGGCGGC
>CAIRBI010000131.1 GCA_903876785.1 uncultured Gammaproteobacteria bacterium | reverse complement strand
TCAGAACGTTTTGCGGATCTTCAGCGAAATCTTGCGCCCGCTGCCGCTGCAGGAATTTTCGATCTCCTCCAGCACTCCCGCTGACGTCCTGCCATCGAAGCGCGTCCGCGTATGGCAGCGCTCGCTGTCGAGGAAATTCATAGACTCCAGCCGAAACGTCGTGCCCCCGAATGCCCGCTTCTCGACAAAGACCATCATGTTGTTGTTCGACGCATAGGACACGATGTCATCAATGTCGACGCGCTTGCTGTTACCGGAGATCGGCGAGTTGTAGTTGAATCCGTAGCTCAGACTCTGCGCGCCGATGTCATGGCGGAAGCCGACGCTGTAGAAGCCCCTCCCCCCCATTGCCATACGACGCTCCTGCTGCAGAAATGGATCCATGACCTCGGTGTCCTGCACTTGCAGCCCCGCCGTCAGCATGGCATCGGGCACGCCGATAAAACCAAAGCGCACACTCGTGTCGATGTCTATGCCGTAACGCCAGGCATCGCCAATATTGCCAGGCGCAGAGACCAGACTGGTGGGACTGCCGGAAATATCCACGCGGTCGATCGCGTCCTGAATGTCGTGGTAGAAGAAGCGGGTGTTGAGCACTCCGCCATCCTGCGGCAGGCGATACTCCATGTTGAACTCATAGCGCCAGGACTGTTCCTGCACCAGATCCGGGTTGCCCGCATCGGCATCCTGTTCGTCATCCATGTTGTCGGTCCGCGCCACAAAGTCGCTGAAGCTCAGTTGCGAAACATATTTTTCCGCAGAGGCGCGCAACTGAAACGCTGACGTTACATCGAAGCGATAATCCACGCGCGGCCGCAGGAAATCGAAGCCACGACTCTTGTCTACACCCACACCAACCTGCGCGATCTCGGACTGTTCAAGGATCAATGAACTCTCCAGTGTCATGCGCTCGCTGAATTGCCAGTTATGCATGGCAAACGCCTCGTAGCGAATTTCTTCGACCGTGGAGTTGGAGTTAGGCAGAGCAACCGGCGTCAGTCCGCCGTGGGCGGCGGAGCGGACTCCGGAGGAGCCCAACACCGCATAGCGCAGATTCGAATCGAGAAGTGTCTGTGCGCGCTCGATGCCCAGCTCCAACCCTTGCGTATCATTCAGGCTGAAACTATAAGAGGTGCGGGCAATGCGCTCACGATCCCGACGAGCCGAATCGATATAGAGATTCTTGGTCGAATCGGCACCGGAGACAACGTAGCGTTCACGAGTGTTGTCATTGATGCCATCATTGACAATGAAGAGAAATTTGTAGCGGCCGCCGTTCTGGAATTGGTGTTCGTAATCTCCGCCTACTTCCCAGCTGTTGCGCTCGGCAGCAATGTCCTCACGCTCCATTCGGTAAAGAAACGGCGTGGTGTTGAAGTCGGTGATTCTGCGCTCGACTGCGCTGGGCGGATCGGATTCGTTCCAGGAAGCATTGAGCCGCATGTCATCAAACTCGCCTAGCTGATAGCCCATGCTGGCACTGACCTGGGTTGAGGTTTCTTCGCGGATGTCGATCTGGTGCACGTAATCGTTCGGAGAAAAATCGCCATTGATGGCGTAGTCCTTGCGATAGCGATTCTCATAGCGCGGCTCGGATTCGACGCTCAAGCGATAGTCCAGCGCTCCACTCTGCGCGCCATACGACAGCGAGCCACCCGGCTTGAAAGTGTCATCGTGGTACAAATCCGCATTCACCTCGGCAGTCAGACTCGAGCGCGATTCCGCCTCAAGAAGCACGATATTGACCACAGGTCCGGCGCTGCGCACGTCGAGTTCGCTGGAGGTGCCGCGGATAATCTCAATGTAGGACACCTGACTGGCGGAGATTCGCGAGAGCTGACTGCTGCCCTCGTTCTCTTTGCCTGCCACGCGCTTGCCGTCGATCAGAATCTGGTCACCGGCTCCAAGACCGCGACTGTTGTTCCCGCCACCACCGTTGCCATTGAGGGCGAGACCGATGCCGGGAATACGATTGAGCATGTCGTTCACTGAAACCGGTGAATATTGCGCGAAGTAGTCGGCATCGTAGCGGACGGTGGAATCGCTGGCAGTGGCCGCATCAGTCGGGGACTGCGCCAGCGTCAGGCTGGTGATTGCGGCGGCGGAGAACAGGATGGCAAGACGGATACTGCGAACCAAATTTTTGTGCATTGTTCCAGATAGCAACGGTGTGCGCTCCTTTGAATAGAATGATCCCTGGATACTGCTGATACCGATTCTGGTGGCGGCTTCATGAAATGTGGGGCATGCGGGAAAACGACCCCATGGCGCGGAGTGTAGCGCAGACCAGCGGTGCAATGCCGTTACAAATTGTGAGCCTAATCTGTCTGAGCAGACACAATTGCCGCTCTGGCGCTTATTTCCTCCAGCGACGCCCAGCCCCCGGGGCGGTTGTTTCGATGGCGGAAAGGTGCTTGAATCGGCCTCAATCTGGGCACCACATTCAACCTCACATTGAACCTCACATTCAGTCTCACATTCAGTCTCACGACCGCAAAAGGTAGACCATGAGCACGAGCATTCCGTCCTGCCAGCACTGGCGCAGCAAACGTGACAGCGACGACATCCTCTGGCTGTTCCTCGACCGCCAAGGAGAGTCAGTCAATTCCCTCTCCAGCGCGGTGCTGCAGGAATTCGACAGCCTCATTACCTATGCCACACAGCACTTGCCGCGCGGCGTCGCCATTCTCTCCGGCAAAGCCAGCGGCTTCATCCTGGGCGCCGATATTCGTGAGTTTGGCATCTTCACCGATCCCGTCGAGGTCACCAAGGCGATTTCCCAGGTGCACGACATGTTCTCGCGCCTCGAGCGCTTGAGCTGCCCCACGGTAGCGGCCTTCGAGGGCTATTGTCTGGGAGGCGGACTGGAGTTGGCACTGAGCTGCAGCTACCGGATTGCGCGCGACCTCCCATCGACGAAAATCGGATTCCCCGAGATCCAGCTCGGCATATTTCCTGGCTTTGGTGGCTCGGCGCGCTCGGTGAGCCAGATCGGTGGAATGAAGGCCATGGAACTGATGCTCTCCGCTCGTCAGGTCAACGCACGACAGGCGCGCGCACTGGGGCTGGTGGACGAAGTCATAGGCCGTCACGAGGAACTGTACTGGGCCGCGCGCCGCGCCATTCTGGCCAGGCGCCGCAGCCGGGGGCCGGGCCTGCTGGGCAAGCTCAGCAATCTCGCCCCGGCCCGCAAGCTGCTGGCCCAGCAGATGCGCAAGCAAACGACTCTGCGCGCACGCGAGGCACATTACCCGGCGCCTTACCGGCTGATCGACACCTGGGAGCGCTATGGCGGTGATCGCGCCGCCATGATGAAGGAAGAGGCGCAGGCCGTCGGGCGGTTGATGGTGACGCCGCAGGCAGCGGGGCTGCGACACGTCTTCGGTCTGATGGATCGCCTGAAGAAGGAAGGCAAGCAAAGTGAATTCCGCGCCCGCCGTGTGCATGTCGTCGGCGCTGGCGTGATGGGTGGTGACATTGCCGCCTGGTGTGTATTGCAGGGGCTGGAGGTGAGCCTGCAGGACCGCGAGATGAAATACATCGAGCCAGCACTCAAGCGCGCAGAGGCCCTCTTCCGCAAGAGGCGGCTCGACCCTGCCGCTGTCCGAGCCGCGCTGGACAGACTGCGCCCGGACGTCAACGGCGACCTGGTGTCACAGGCCGATGTGGTAATAGAGGTCATCGTCGAGCGCCTCGATGCCAAGCAGGCACTCCTGCGCAGCCTTGAGCCGCGCCTTAAAGCAGGCGCAGTGCTGGCGACCAATACCTCCTCCATTCCGCTGGAGGAACTCGCGACAGCTCTGCAACATCCGGAGCGCCTGATCGGACTGCACTTCTTCAACCCTGTCGCGAAGATGCCGCTGGTGGAAGTGGTGAGGGGCGCCATCAGCGACGAGCAAATGCTGCGCAAAGGGGCGGCGTTCTGCGGCCAGATCAACCGTTATCCGCTACCGGTGAAGAGCAGCCCGGGCTTTCTAGTCAATCGCATACTCGCCCCGTACATGCTCGAAGCCCTGATCATGCATCAGGAAGGCATACCTATCGAGGCCATTGATGCCGCCGCCGAAGACTTCGGCATGCCCATGGGGCCGGTTGAACTTGCCGACACCGTGGGTCTTGATGTTTGCTTTATGGTCATGAACACTTTGGGGCAACGTGGCGATCAGGCTGATCGCAACCCGTTGATTGCTAAGGCCACTGCTCAGATTCGCGCGCTTGCCGACAAGGGCAGCCTGGGACGCAAGACCGGGCAGGGCTTTTACCGCTGGGAGCAGGACAAAGCCAGCAAGCAGAGGGACAAGGCCGCAGGGCATGACTTACAGGCCATCGGCATCCGACTGATCAAGGCCTACACAGACGAGTGCGTGAAGGCGCTGGCGGATGGCATCGTCGCCGATGCCGATCTTCTGGACGCCGGGATGGTCTTCGGCACGGGCTTCGCACCATTCCGTGGTGGCCCCATGCACTACCTCAATGCTTTAGCGGGAGTACATCAGCATGACTGAATTGAAACGGGTAGCCATCATCGGAGGCACGCGCATTCCGTTCTGCCGCTCCAACACGGCCTACGCGAACCTGAGCAACCTCGATATGCTGGCGGATACGTTGCAACATCTCGTCGACCGCTACGGGCTCGCGAGTCGCAAGATCGACGAGGTGATTGCCGGCGCTGTGACCACGCATTCCCGCGACTGGAACCTGGCACGCGAGGCCGTGCTGAGTACCAGTCTGTCACCGGCAACGCC
>CAIRBI010000130.1 GCA_903876785.1 uncultured Gammaproteobacteria bacterium | reverse complement strand
GGCAGGAGAGCCAAGGCTTCGACGCCAAGCTGATTGCGCTCGATGAGCTGTTCGGTCGCGCCAACCAGCTGACCACAGGCGTGAGCTATTTCGATGGGCGCACCACCTTCGATTCGGCACTCGAACTTTCCGGGCTCGACCCGTTGACACGCAGCACCTGGGGGCTGGGCACCGGCGCCTTTCTCGACACCGCCGCCACGCAAGTGGATACCCGAACGACGACGGCGAGTGCGTTCTTCAGCAATACCCATGACGTGAACGAGCAACTGGCGCTCACTGTGGCCGGTCGTTACAACGACAGCCGGGTGACGTTGCGCGACCGTTCCGGCGTCCGTCCCGAACTGAACGGCAGGCATCGCTTCCAGCGCTTCAATCCCTCGCTGGGATTGACGTTCATGCTGACAGAGGATGACAACCTCTACGGCTCCCTCAGCGAATCAAATCGCATTCCGACGCCTATCGAACTGGCCTGCAACGAAGGAGTGTTCGAAGTCGCCCGGCGCTATGCCATCGAGCGTGGCGATGATCCCGACGACATCGAATTCGAGTGCCGCCTGCCCAATGCGTTTCTCGCCGATCCGCCGCTGGACGACGTGGTGACCCGCAGTGCCGAGATCGGTGCGCGGGGGGCATGGGGTGACATGGACTATCGCGTCGGGCTCTATCATGCCGTCAATCGTGACGACATTCTGTTTCAGACCACCGGACGCG
The DNA here is from genome assembly GCA_903876785.1 of uncultured Gammaproteobacteria bacterium. Lineage (GTDB taxonomy): Bacteria > Pseudomonadota > Gammaproteobacteria > Pseudomonadales > Pseudohongiellaceae > UBA5078. Next base: position 4,126 of record CAIRBI010000130.1, on the reverse strand, counting down.
CTACCGGATTGTTTGCCAATGTCGACAAGACGCGCCGCCTCGGTTTGGAGTCGTCACTCAGCGGCAGCATTGAGCAATTGCGCTGGTATGCGTCCTACAGTTACATTCGCGCCACTTTCGAACAGGACTTTCAGGTGCTCAGCCCCAACCACCCGGATGCCGATGCCGATGGCGCCATTGCCGTGAGTCGTGGTGATCGCCTGCCGAGCATTCCGGAGAATCTGCTGAAGTTCGGTGGTGACTATGACCTGGCAACTGGGCTGAGTACCGGCGCCGAACTGGTGTATAACTCTGCGCAGTGGCTGCGCGGCGATGAGAGCAATGCGCTGGACACGGTCGATGGTTTCGCGGTGCTGAATCTGCATGCCAGCTACGCATGGTCGCAGACCTTGACGGTGTTCATGCGCGTCAGCAATGTGTTCGACACCCGCTACGAGAGCTTCGGGCTGCTCGGCGAAGACCCCACAGAACTGCTGAGTGAGCTCACCGACACGCGTCCGCTGTTTCTGGGAGCCGGGGCACCCAGGGCCGGATGGCTGGGTATCCGGCTGCGAATTTAATATTGAAAACAGCGTTAGAAAACCACATAACAACCAACACACAGGATGGGCGATCGAATGAAATACACGCGGCTCGGCAGAAGTGGCATCGTGGTATCGGATATCTGCATGGGGACCATGACTTTTGGATCGCAGGCCGACGAGAAGGCTTCGTTCGCCATTCTCGACAAGGCTTACGATGCGGGCGTCGATTTCTACGACACGGCAGAGTCCTACCCTGTGCCGCCTGACATCAAGTATGTGGGGCTCACCGAGGAGATCGTCGGACGCTGGATGAGGACCAAGGACCGCGACTCGCTGATTATCGCCACCAAAGTCGCCGGGCCGAGTCACGGCTGGTTCAAAGCCCCGCAGCGCGCCGGCAAGACCTGTCTCGACCGTCATCACATCGTACGAGCCATCGAAGGCAGCCTGCGCCGCCTGCAGACGGACTATGTCGACCTTTATCAGACCCACTGGCCCGATCACGACATGCGTTACGAAGAAACGCTGATGGCGCTGGAGGAACTGGTGCAGTCCGGGAAAGTGCGTGTGCTGGGCTGCAGTAACGAAACCTCGTGGGGGCTGACCAAGAGTCTGTGGATGGCGGAACTGCATGGCCTGACCCGTTACGAGACCATCCAGAACAACTTCAGTCTCAACAATCGCCGCTTTGAGGACGAACTGGCGCAGACCTGCCGCAAGGAAGGCGTCAGTCTGCTGCCTTATTCACCACTCGGCGGAGGCGTGCTGAGCGGCAAGTACAACGACGGCCAACTGCCCGACAATGCCCGCTTCAGCCGCTATTTCATACTCAACGAGAAACGTCAGCTGGCGATGGCGCAGCGCTTCGTGAACGAGAAGAGCACCGAATCCACCAAGCGTTTCATGGCGATTGCGGCTGACATCGGCATGACGGCCGTCACGCTGGCCACGGCCTGGAGCAAGCAGCATGACTTCGTCGCCTCCACCATCGTCGGTGCTACCAGACCCGAGCAGCTGGACGAGATTCTTGCGGCAGCGGACGTGACGTTGAGTGCGGAGACGCTAGGCAGGATCAACGAAGTGTCCAGAGAGATTCTTTATCCGATGGGTTGAGGCTGCGTGGGCTACCAAAGGGTATCTACCAGCGTGCAATCAATCAGCTTTTGATCTGCGGTGATCAGTCTGGCATTGGTGAGTATCGCGGTGGCGGCAATGATCCTGTCGGCTGGATCATTGCCGACTTCAGCGCCGAGGTTTACCGATAGTTCTGCGATCTCCGGAGTGATGGCTTTTACAACGACGTTTCTTGATTGTAGAAAAATCTGCATGAATCTCGCCGCGCTGACGTCAATCTCAAGACGCCCCTTGCGGATCAGCATGGCGATTTCCCAGAGTGAGATATCCGCAATGATGATCGCATTGCTGGCGTCCGCATGACTGATGGCGGCGGCTGCTTTTCCACTGAGCTGGTTTGGCGAAAGTGCATCCCACAATATCGCGCAGGTGTCCAACACGATCACAATGCGGAATCCCAATCGACCTGCGTCGGGGAAACGATGTCGTGAAGTCGCGCGGTGCTGGCCAGGGCGTGCAGTTGTTCGCGGGCCAGAGATTTTGGCTCTATGGGCGCCGAAATGGTGGCTAGCACCTTGCCATTCGAGGTAACAAGAATGGCCTCGCCTGCACTGACACTTTCCAGATATTTCAACAGGTTGGATCGAAGTTCGCTGATGTTGATGGTTTGCACGGCGGGATGCTCCAAAGAAATTGTACAACACTCTTGTACAAGCGTAGACCATGAAACGGATTAACGCAAATCAGGGCACGCTGGCCAACCTTATGGCACCTAGTCAGCTCGCCCTGGATTGACGCGCGACCAGTTGCTTCAGTTCGGGAATACACGATCCGCAATTGGTCCCGCAGCGCAGCGCCCGGCCGAGATCTTCGGCGCTGCGTGCGCCTTTGTCGATGGCAGCGCTGATCTGCTGTTCCGTCACGCGGAAGCAACTGCAGATCATGCGATTGGCGCCGATCGCCGAGACCTCCTGTCTGGCGAGAAGGCGCCAGGACTGCGAGTCCACCTTGTGATTGAACAGCGACTGCAGCCAGTGAATGTCCGGGAGCAGGCTGCGCTCGCGCCCTGCGAACAGCGCGATCTCGATGTGCTGGTCGCGGCACAACAGGGCGCGGTAGTCGCCGGACACCGTGTTGGAGAGTTCTATTTTTTCCAGCCCTGGAAGGAGATTGCTGATCCACGTCTGCCACGCCTCTTCTGTCTGCTTCGTCGGGATCGCGGTGTCTGCCAGCAGGGTATGCCAGCCATCGGTCACCGGCGTCTTCACCCAGAAATCGAACGGGCCGACCGGGACGGGTTCGCGGCTTATCAGGGCGACCCAGCGCTGCACCTTGATGCCCTGCAGGCCGACGAACGCATACTTGCTTTCGGGCTGCCCGGAGATGGGGTCGGTGCGCGGCGCGATCAGCCGACTGATGCGACTGTTAGCCGCGAATTGATCGTTCCAGTGGATCGGCACGAACACATCGCCATCGCGCAGGCCACTATCGATGTTGGCCTGCAACAGCATTTCCTGTCTTTCGCCGTGGCTGTCGATGTTGTGCAGGCGTACCAGGTCGCCCTCGCGAATGCCTTTGCTCAGCGCGTCGCGCGGGTTCATCGCTACGAAGGGCGCGCCGGTGTGAGCGAGCAGACGTGGCGCCCGGCCGGTGCGGGTCATGGTATGCCACTGATCGCGCAGGCGCCCGGTGTTGAGCAGGAAGGGGGTTTGAACGGTCGGTTCGGTTTGCGGCATTGCGGGTATCAGCGTGACGAAGCGGGCGCGTCCCGAGGGCGTGAAGAATTTGCCAGCGCTGAACAGGCGCGCGGTGCCGGTTGGGTTGGCGCTGGTCACGGGCCACTGCACCGGTGTCATCGCGTCGTAGGCAGCCTTGTCGAGGTCAGCGAAGGCGCCGATGTCGAAGGCGCGGGTGCCCGCGTTCTCGAATGCAGAAAGTGCCGCGTGTTCCTGAAAGATGTCGGCGGCAGAGTCATAGTGAAAGGCGTCGGCAAAGCCCAACCGTTTTGCCACTTCGCTGATGATCCACCAGTCGTGCCGCGCCTCGCCAGCGGGGGCCAGCAGTGCGCGTTGCCGCGAGATTCTGCGCTCGGAATTGGTGACGGTGCCATCTTTCTCGCCCCAGCCGGTGGCGGGCAGCAGCACGTCGGCGCAGGCAGTGGTGTCGGTATTCTCGATACAGTCGGAGACGATCACCAGTTCGCATTGCAGCAGCGCGGCACGCACACGTTCGGATTCCGGCAGGCTCACCACCGGATTGGTGGCCATAATCCACACGGCTTTGACTTTGCCGCTCTCGATGGCGTCAAACAGGTCGACGGCCTTGAGTCCCGGCTGGGTCGCCATCTTTTCTGCTTTCCAGAAACGTGCCACGCGCTCCACATTCGCTGGCGTGAAATCCATGTGCGCGGCGAGCTGATTGGCAAGCCCGCCGACCTCGCGCCCCCCCATGGCGTTGGGCTGGCCGGTGATGGAGAAGGGGCCCATGCCTGGTTTGCCGAGACGTCCTGTGGCCAGATGACAATTGAT